>DAHVZZ010000287.1:0-7117 GCA_027323785.1 Acidobacterium sp.
ACTTCGCGCACCAGCTTGTCGCCGAACTCCACCGCCGAACGCACCAACTCCCGCGCGCTCTCCTCGATGATGCCTTCTTCCTCGCCCGCTTCGATCAGCGCCTCCACCGCCTCGGCCGCCGCGCTTTCCGCCTGTTCGGACGAAGTCGTTTCTCCCAGGGCGGCGATCGACACCAGAAACTGCAGCGACAGCGTGATCGGCAGCACCAGCCACAGCAGCAGGCGCAGCAGCCAGCGCCAGCGCACAATCCATGCCCCCCGCGTCCGCGTAAAGAAGGCAAACGGCAGCAGCCGGTTGAAGATCACGATCACCAGCACGATGCCCAGCACCACCTGCGCGATCTCCGCCGGGGTGGGCCAACCGCCCTCGCGCACCCGCTCGAACAGCAGCATCCCGAAGATCAGCGTCAGAAACGCCAGCGACAGGTTCGTCAGGATCGCCGCCGACAGCGCAATCCGGTCGCGGTTCATCCCCAGCCGCGGCTCCACGCGCTGCTCCCACACGTCCAGGTTTTCCTGGAATTCCAGCGCCAGAAACTTGCCCATCTCCGAGTACACGCGGTCCACATAGGAGGCCAGCGTCAGGATCACCAGCAGCACCGGAATCAGAATCATCGCCGGAATTGTCATCGCCGCCTGCCCCCGCCCGCCGCAGCCTTTGCCGGCTTCACGGGCCCGACTTTCTCCGTCCGGCCCTTCCGGGTTCGGCTCCGCTCGATCAGTCCCTCGGCCAGCCCCAGCCGCCGGCGCAGCACCGCCTCCCGGCGAGCCATCTGCCCGTCGTCCGTCTCATGGTCGTAGCCCGCCAGATGCAGCAATCCATGCAGCAGGAGCACCTGGATCTCCGTTGCCAGCGGATGCCCCGCTTCCTGCGCCTGCCGCGCGGCCGTTTCCACGGAGATGGCCAGATCCCCGGCCATGCGCGGCTGCCCTCGCACCGGCTCCGCAGCCGGAAACGACAGCACATCCGTAGCTTTGTCCTTGTGACGAAATTCCCAATTCAGACGCCGGATTTCCTTATCGGTCGTGAGCAGGACCGATATCTCGCCGTCCAGCCGAATCGCCTCCGCGGCCCCGGTCAGAAAGGCCGCCAGCATTCGCTGCCGCAGTTTGCGGCGCATTCCGGCTTCTATCGCAGGTTCGATCAGAATCATAGTTCGGTGCGTCCGGTCCCGTGGGCTGGTTCTGCCGGCGCACAATACTTCCTCTGCACTTCCGATTGTATCGAACCGCCCGGCCCGGATCCGCTCTGTTCGCCCGAATCCACCCCGCCGTAATCAGCCGCGCTGCCGCTTTTTCGCCTGTGAATTCCGCGGTTTAGCGGACTTTGTCGCCGCCTTCTTCGCCGCGCGCGCCCGCCGCCGCAGCTCTTCCGGCGAATACATCGACTTCCGGCACGTCTTCGCCCCGCAGTTGCAGAGCGCCTCGTCCTCGTCGCCGTCGTAGAGATGGTAATCGTAGGTCAGCTCTTCGCCCGCCGCAATGTTGCGGATGGCCATGATCCAGACCTTCCCCTCGATCTCCTCGGTCTCGCAGTTCGGCTCGCAGCAATGGTTCAGGAACATCGCCGCGCCGTGTCCGTCGATCACCGTCGAGCCGTCGCCTACGCCGAAAAGATACGTGGTCGGCGAATCGGCATACTTTACGTCGGCTTCTTCCTTCGAGATGCGAGGGCCCGTGTACTCCACAATCAGCGTGCCCTTGCGGATCGGGGTGGTGGTGTAGCAGCCGGCAGCGTGGATCGAAGACGAGCGGATCATCAGTCCCATATCGTTTGCAGAATACAGCCTCGCCGCCTGTTCCGGCGCCATCTGGCCAGCGGAACGGAGTTTCAGAGCGCGGCCAGCGCTCCTCCTGAAGGGTTCTCGTCCGCCACCAGCCGCTGCTCCGGAGCATCCGCCAGAATCGCCGGCGATGCCAGCCCCATCTTCTTCAGCCGGTACTGTATTGCCGTCTTCACAACTCCCAGGCCATAGGTCACGCTGCGCCGGAAGTTGATCGACGAGGCTTCAGCAAAATACCGCGTCGGACAGGAGATCTCCCCCACGCGGTAGCCGAAATACATCGCCTGCGCGATCATCTCGTTATCGAAAACAAAGTCGTCGGAGCAGCTCAGCAGCGGCAGCCGCTCCAGCACCTCCCGGCTCCACGCCCGATAGCCGGTGTGATACTCCGACATCTTCTGGCCCATCAGCAGGTTCTGCGTATAAGTCAGCGCCCGGTTGGAGATGTATTTGTACATTGGCATCCCCCCCCGCAGCGCGCCGCCGCCCAGAATGCGCGAGGCGAAAACGCAGTCGTATTCGCCGGAGACGATCATCGAAGCCATCGCCGGAACCAGATGCGGCGTGTACTGGTAGTCGGGATGCAGCATCACCACCACATCGGCCCCGCGCGCCAGCGCCGCCGCGTAGCAAGTCTTCTGGTTGCCCCCGTAGCCACGGTTTGACGTGTGCGCCATCGTCGCAATTCCCAGCTGCCGGGAAATCTCGATCGTATCGTCGGTGCTGGCGTCGTCCGTCAGGATGATGTCGTCCACAATGTCCATGGGAATTTCCTGGACGGTGCGGCGCAGGGTCAGCGATGCGTTATAGGCGGGCAGGACTACGGCAATGCGTTTACGGTTCAACATGGAATTCGGCGGCTCCGCCTCGGCAGGAGCGTGGGGGAAGCCGAATCCGGGGGAAGCCTTCTTTCACTTTAAATGAACCTGAGTCAACCGGGCTCAGCTTCACGCCGCTTGGGCCCCCGTTTTCCGGCCGAGTCTAAAATGGATGGTGATGCGTGTCCTCCACATCTGCGCACTGAGTATCCTGGTCAGCCTGCCCCTGGCGGGCCAGCAGAGTCCCGCGCCTCCCGCGCAGCAGTCGTCTGCGAGCGCGTCCAGCAGAGACCGGAAGAAGGACCACGGCCAGGACCAGCAAAAGGATCAGCAAAAGGACCGGAAGAAGAAGTCCGCCGCAAAGGCCAATCCTTTCCCCGCGGCCCAATCCGAGAAGGCGCAGCAGGAGGCCGGCGGGAAGGGTGGTTCGCTGCCTTCCGCTCCCGCCGCTCAGCCTCCGAAAAAATCCGCAGCCCAGGCCAATCCCTTCCCGGAAGCCCAGTCCCGCGCGGCCGCTCGCAAGGTCCAGCAGCAGGCCCCGCCGACCGAGCCGCCTCCTTCCGCCAACAGCTCCAGCTCCTACATCCCCGGATTGATGCCCCCGGAGCAGGGACAGTCCCCGTCATCCGGCGCGCAACAGCCGCTGCAGCTCAATCCGAAGCTCGGCAAAAAGGACACCAGCGTCGGCATGTTCTACCTGGAGAGCGGCGACTACCAGGGCGCCTACGACCGTTTTAAGCAAGCCGTCCAGGTCGATCCGGGAGACGGCGACGCCATCTACGGCCTCGGTGTCTCCGCCATGCAGCTGGGCAAGCGCGACGTGGCCCTGCACTACTTAAAGATCTACATCGAGGCCATCCCCTATGGCCACCACGCAAAGCAGGTCCGCAAGGCCCTTAAGAAGCTGAACGCCGGGCCGGGCCGCTAAGCGCGCCTGGCTTTGGCTCATCCTACGGGATTGCGTACGTCAGGCCCATGGTGAACTGGAACGAATTCCGCTTCGTCGGCGGCAGCGAGAGCGGCGGATTGTTCAGATAGCTGTCCGTGGTGCCCAGCGAAAACCCCAGATTCTTATACGCCGGAAACGTAAACAGATTCGTTTCGTTCGCCGAATACGCGTGCATGTTGTTGTACGCCGGAATATAGGCCAGCTGCTGTGTCAGGTTCACAAACTTGAGCGTGAGCTGGTAGTTTGCCGCAAACGTCGAGCCGATCAGGTTTTGGTTTGCCGAAGGCGGCCCGGTGATGAAGGCCTGCTTCTCGTACTGCAGCGTCGCCTTCAGGTCGGCCTCCTGCTTCGGCGTCTTGATCGCCGTCCAGCCCAACCCGGCGCCGTAGATCTGCTGCAGCCCCAGGCTCTGGCTGAAGTTGTGATCGAAGGCAGTCTGCGCCAGCGCGAAAAACCGCGACGAAATGTACTCGTCCCGCTCCGCGTCGAAATGCAGAATCGCCGTCTTGGTCACTATCGCCGGAACATATCCTGTCGGGCTGCCATAACCGGGCTGCGTGATCTTCCCGAACGATCCGCTGAAGTCCGTCGACGTCCGGTTCCGTGTCTTCAGCCATGTCACCGCCGGCACTGTTCGCGCCAGCCCTACGCTGCTGGAGACGGTGTACTGATTCTGCGTCGCGTTCACGATCGTCGCGCCCGCCGTTGCCGACCCCTTCCAGTCATGGAAGAAGCTCGGCTGGTGGAACAGCTGCTGATTCAGCGTCTGCTCGCCCACCACGTACTCCGCATCCTTCGCCGGAATCGTCTCCGGTCCCCCCGCAGGCGGATGCAGGGTCAGGCTGCTGCTCGTCCCTTCCAGTGTGCCCGTCGGAATATGCATCTCCTCGCGCTTGTTCCGAACCTTCACCTGCTTGTTCAGCACGCTGAAGTCGCCGCTGGTGCGCAGCGATTTCACCTTGCTCCACGCCACCTTCACATCTCCCAGCGAGGCCGTGTGGAAGGTGACGGTCCCGTCCACCACCCGCACCAGCGTCCCGCGCAGCGTGACTCCGTCGTTCAGCACCAGCACATCCGGAGTCTTCGGCGGCGACTTCTTCTGCGCTTCGGCCCGGGAAGCGCAGAGCGGGACAACCAGCAGTGCAGCCAGCGCGCAGAGCGCGTAAAAGCGCGTCCTCCAATAGTCCATGGGCGGCAATCCTCTATCTGACATTCGATTCCTCTCCAACATCGGTATTCCAGGGATGCGGCGTATGCTTCGTGGATGCGCCCCGCACGGGCCGGTGTTGCTGGCAGGCTGGACGCCACGCCTGATTTTCCTGACAATGGTGTATATGACGCTGACCCGCGAGCAGGCCCTCGATTTCTTCCGCTCCGACGACCTCATCGGCCTTGGCATGGAGGCCGACTCCGTCCGCAAACGGCTGCATCCGGAAGGCGTGGTGACCTACATCATCGACCGCAACATCAACTACACCAACTTCTGTACCGAATACTGCACTTTCTGTGCCTTCTACCGTCCGCTTAAGGGTAAGCTCGCCAGCGAGGGTTACATCCTCGATTTCGATACCATCCATACGAAGATCGCCGAAACCCTGGAAATGGGCGGCACCGGCGTCCTGATGCAGGGCGGCCTCCACCCCGACCTCAAAATCGACTGGTTCGAGCGCCTGCTGCGCGGCATCAAACAGCGCTTTCCCTCCATCTGGCTGCACTGCTTCTCCGCGTCCGAAATCCTGGCCATCGCCGAGTACAGCGATCTCTCCGTCCGCGACACCATCCAGCGCCTGCGCGACGCCGGCCTTGACTCCATACCCGGCGGCGGCGCTGAAATCCTCGACGACGAGGTCCGCCATCGCATTGCCCGCCTCAAGTGCCGCACCGAGGACTGGGTCCTCGTCCACCGCACCGCTCACGAACTCGGCATGCGCACCACCGCCACCATGATGTTCGGTGTCGGCGAAACCCTGGAGCAGCGCGTCAATCACTTCGAGGTCATCCGCCGCCTGCAGGAAGAAACCGGCGGCTTCACCGCCTTCATCCCCTGGAGCTTCCAGCCCAAACACACCGCCCTCGGCGGACGCGGCTGGGAAGAGGCCACCGCCGTCGAGTACCTCAAGGTCCTGGCCATCTCCCGCCTCTACCTCGACAACATCGAGAATGTGCAGTCCAGCTGGGTCACCCAGGGCCTCAAAGTCCTGCAGATGGGCCTCCGCTTCGGCGGCAACGATGTCGGCTCGGTCATGCTCGAAGAGAATGTCGTCAAAGCCGCCGGCACCTCCAACTGCACCACCGAAGAGGAACTCCGCCGCGTCATCCGCGACGCCGGTTTCCAGCCCCGCCAGCGCGACACCCTCTACCGGACGATGTTCCTCAATTGATCCTCAATCTTCCCCGCCGCGCCCACAACCACAACTGGGAGCTTGACCCCATCGTCCGCTCGCTGCTGGACACCGACTTCTACAAGCTCCTCATGCTCCAGTTCATCTGGAAGAATTTCCCCGACACGCCCGCCACCTTCTCGCTGGTCAATCGCGGCACGGAGATTCGTTTCGCCGATCTGATCGACCGCGATGAGCTCCAGGCCCAGCTCGACCATGTCAGCACCCTCCGCTTCCACAAGTCCGAACTCATCTGGCTTGCCGGCAACACCTTCTACGGCCGCCGCGGCATCTTCGAGCCGGCCTTCCTCGACTGGCTGGAGCACGGCTTCCGCCTCTCGCCCTGGGAGCTTGCCTCCGACAACGGCCAGCTTTGCCTCACCTTCCGCGGTCCCTGGGCCCAAACCACCCTCTGGGAGATTTACGCCCTCTCCATCGTCGCCGAAATGCGCACCCGCTCCGGCCTTCGCCGCCTCAGCGAACTGGAGCTGGATATCCTCTACGCCCGCGCCAAGGCTCGCCTCTGGGACAAGATGGCCCGCCTCCGCGGCGTCCCCGGCCTGCGCGTCAGCGACTTCGGCACCCGCCGCCGCCACAGCTTCCTCTGGCAGGAATACGTCGTCCTCGCGATGGCCGACGTCCTTGGCCCCGCTTTCACCGGCACCTCTAACACCTACCTCGCCTATAAGCACGACCTCGAAGCCATCGGCACCAACGCCCATGAGATCCCCATGGCCCTCGCCGCCATGGCGGCCACCGACGAGGAGCTGAAGCACTCCCAGTACCGCATGCTGGAGTTGTGGCAACAGACCTACCAGGGCGAGCTGCTCATCCTCCTGCCGGACACCTTCGGCACCACGCAGTTCCTTCGCGACGCCCCCGACTGGGTGGCCGACTGGACCGGTCAGCGCGCCGACAGCAAAGACCCCTTCGCCGCCGGCGAGGAATACATCGCCTGGCTGGAGCAGCGCGGCCGCGATCCCCGCAAGAAGCTCTTCATTGCCTCCGATTCGCTGGACGTCGACGAGATTCTCGCCCTCCACGCCTGCTTCGCCGGACGCATCGCTCCCGGCGGCTCACCCGACGAGTTCTGGCGCGCCGCCGATTTCCACGATCCCCGGCGCTGGATCCATGAACCTCGCATCCGCTTCAGCGCCGGCTGGGGCACCCTGCTCACCAACGACTT
>DAHVZZ010000311.1:0-12465 GCA_027323785.1 Acidobacterium sp.
AAATGCAGTCAACCTTCGTTGAGCAGATCAGAAGATTCAATCGCTTCTACACGCGGGAGATCGGCCTCCTGGCCGAGCATCTGCCAGCGAGCGAATTCACCCTGGCTGAGGCTAGAGTGCTCTATGAGCTGGCGCAGTCAAAGGAGCAAACTGCAGCCGACATCATCCGCACTCTGGGAATGGACAAGGCTCACGTAAGCCGGATTGTGGCGCGATTCCAGAAAGCGGGACTGCTGAAAAGCCGCGTCAGTCCCACGCACGGGAAACATAAGCTTTTGTCGTTAACGGCAAAGGGCAGGAATGCGTTTCAGCGGTTGAATGACGGCACAGAAGCCCAGATCGGGTCTCTCCTCAACAGGATTCCGCCTCAGAACCGTGAGTATCTCGCGAAAAACATGGAAGAGATCCAGCAGCTTCTTGCAGCCAGGCCCGTGTCCTCCGAAGATGTACGACTCCGATCCCTGAAGGTTGGTGATCTCGGATGGATCACGCATCGGCAGGCAGTTCTGTACCAACAGGAATATGGCTGGGATTGGACCTACGAGGGACTCGTGGCTCAAATCCTGGGTGACTTCGCTATGCACTTTGATGCCACTCGTGAGGATGCGTGGGTCGCGGAACTCAACGGACACGTGGTGGGCTCGGTCTTCCTGATGAAGAGCCAGGACTCGCAGATCGCGAAGCTGCGGCTGCTCTACGTGGAGCCTTCAGCGCGGGGCCTGGGAGTCGGCTCGCGCCTGGTAAAGCAATGCATTGAGCGTGCACGGGAACTCGGATACGCCAGGCTAACTCTCTGGACGAATGACATCCTGGTATCTGCGCGAAAGATCTACCAATCGGCCGGTTTCACTCTGGTGGAACAGAACAGTCACCACTCGTTTGGGAAGGACCTCGTGGGTCAGACCTGGGTGCTGGACCTCATGAATGGGTAAGGCGAACTACCCACAGTCATCAGAACACCTCTCGATTTCCGCGTAACATACCCCGCTACTCCACCGCCAGCCCAATCGACTTCATCAGCCTCAGCGCGTTGCTGGTCTGCACCACGCCCGGCTTCAGCCGATAGTCGAACCGCAGCTGCCCATCCTCCAGGTGATCCTCGAAGTGGCAGTTCGCCGCCACTCCGTCGCTGGTCTCCGCAATCCGGGTCAGCGCCAGGTCGTGCGTCGTAATCAGCCCGATCGCCCCCTGCGCCAGCAGCGCATGCACCAGCGACTGCGTTCCGATCAGCCGGTCGTGCGAGTTCGTCCCCGACAGCAGCTCGTCCAGCAGAAACAGCACCGCCGGAGCCCGTTCCGTCAGGTCCGATATCAGCTTCAGCCTCTGAATCTCCGCATAGAACCGCGACACCCCGCCCTGCAGCGAATCCAGCACGCAAATCGACGCTCCCACCGCCAGCGGCGAAAGCCGCAGCCGCTTCGCCCGCACCGGCGCCCCGCACTGCGCCAGCACCACACTGATGCCCACCCCGCGCACAAACGTGCTCTTCCCCGCCATGTTCGGCCCGCTGATCATAACCAGCCGGTGCGCCCCGTCGAACCGCAGACTGTTCCGTACCGCACGGGCCTCCGGCAGCAGCGGGTGGGCAAACTCCTCCGCCTCCAGATACGGGCTCTCCGCCACAAACTCCGGAAACACATCCTTGGGATGCTCAAACGCCAGGACCGAAAGCGCCGTCAGCGCCTCCATCTCGCCCACCGCCGCCAGCCAGCCGCGAACGTGGGGACCAAACCGGCGCCGCCACTTCGCCGCGGCCAACACCAGCTGATCCTGATAGAAAACGCCCGTGTTGAACGGACGAACCATGAAATTCCGCCGGTGTTCCAGGTAGGCCGCAATCCGCTCCAGCTTCCGAATGGCCGCCGACGGCAGCACCTGCCCCGTCCGCAGTTCCGCCTGCAGGCTCACCAGCTTCCCAGCCGTGAACCTCTCCCGCTCCAGCACCGCCAGCACCGCCGCCAGAATCTTCAGGTCCGCCGCCGCCTCCTCAGTCGCTTCGGCAAACTCGCCAGTCCACTTGCCCCGCCGCCCCTTGACCGCCAAATTGACCAGCGTCGCACCCACCAGCGGCATCCACGACAGCGTCGTTACCCACCACGCCAGCGCGCCGAGCCACACCGCTCCCAGCAGGACCATCAGGATGCGCAAATACGCAGGGCCCGAATTCACCTCCGTCTCGGCCCACTGCGCCAGCCGCTCCGGATGCACTCCCAGCCGCGCCGAATCGCCCGCCGTGAACAGCCGCTCCCGCATCTCCAGCAGCGGCGTCAGCTCCCGCACCGCCTCCTGCCGCGCGTGAACCTCCGGCACGGGAGCCGGATGCAGCAGCCATCGCGCCAGAGTCTCCTCTCCCGCCCGCGTCCGCGCCGTGCACAACAGCTCGAACAGCGACCCTTTCCCGAAAATGTCGAGGTCGCGGGCATAAGGATGCTCGGCTTCAGAGAATCGTTCCCCGGTCTCACCGGTCCCCGCCCACTGGTCGTTCAGCCGGGCCAGTCCGCGCTCGTAGTACTCAATGACCCGGTTGTGCCCCCCGATCGAGCGGAGAACCCGGTCGTGCAGGATCGCGCACACAACAAATGCGGCCAGCGGCACGCCCAGCCACACCAGGCGCGATGGCGAATGCATCAGCGCAATCCCCAGCCCCACCATCGCCAGCAGCAGCGCAGCCTTGGCGTACCCCAGAAGACGTTCCCGCTTCTGCTCCACGCGCAGCGCGGCGCGATGCCGCTCCGGATTTCTCGTGTACGCCTGCCGCGGCGAATCCCAACCGTCAGCCGGAGACGCGCTCGTCCCGCTCTCGATCATAGTTGTCACTGAACTCATCTTCTGCGGACATGCAAAAGGCCCGGATCGCTCCGGGCCTTCCGTGGGGGAGGCACGCTCCACCCTAGGCAATCACCTTGCTGATGCTGCGCTCGATGGTCTCCTTCGGCACGTAGCCAACGATCTGATCGGCAACTTTCCCGCCCTTGAAGATCAGCAGCGCCGGAATCCCGCGAATCCCATAGCGCATCGGCGTCGCCTGGTTGTGATCCACATCCATCTTGGCCACCTTCAGCTTGCCGCTGTACTGGTTGGCAACCTCATCCACGATCGGCGCCAGAGCGCGGCACGGACCGCACCATGCAGCCCAAAAATCCACCAGGACGGGCTGCTCCGACTGCAGCACCTCCTGTTCAAATGTGGCATCGTTCACTTCGGCAATTCCAGGTGCCGCCATAATTCAATGATCCCCTTCTCGGTGCGGTAGTGCGCACGCAATAGTCTACTTCATCTATGGATGCGGAAGCGGAGCGGCGGTCGCAGGACGGGGCGGGAATTGCTCCCCAAAAAGATTAAGGCGCCCGGATTCTTTGAAAGAATCACGGACGCCGGAGCAGCCCTCCCCCAGAACTGCCCACGGTGTGAACATAGGTCTTTGAAGGCCCAATGTAAATCACCATTTAGTAATGGATAGAACGAGTTACCGCTGAACCATGCCGGATTACCAACGACGCATATCCGAGTTGCTATGGACCAGCACAGTGCTGGTTGTCATCTTCGTAATAGGTGATCTGGAATCTTCCGATTCACTCCACAATCTGCACCAGGGCCGGTTCAGCTTCCAGTTCCGCGACGACAAGCTCATGCCCGCCTTCGTCCGAAACCATGCTCCGCAAAAAGTCACACGCCTGTGTTGCGTCCTCCGCCGAAGCGGAGAGAAGCAGAACCGCCGGCCCGGCGCCGCTGAGGGCTACCCCGGAAATTCCTCTGTGCCCCGCCAGCGGCAGGAGCTTCGGCAGCAGTGGACAAACCTCAGCCCTCCACGGCTGATGCAGACGGTCGCGCATCGCCGCCGAGAGAAGGTCGCTTTGCCCCGAAGCAAAGGCCGCTGTCAAAAGAGCTACGCTTTGCAGGTTGGCAATAACATCCTGAGGTATGTATGAAGCTGGCAACACAGCACGCGAAGCCGCCGTCGATAGAGGCCGGTCCGGCATGACAATCACCGCACGCCCCTCCGCCGGCGGCCTGATCGAGATCGCCTTGACACTATCCTCCAGCTGGGCGCTGGCCACAAAACCGCCCAGCCAGCAGGCGGCGGCGTTGTCCGGATGGCCTTCCAGGCGGCAGGCCTCTTCAAGAATGCGCTGGCGGTCCCACCCCAAGTCTCCAAAATGTGAGGCCAGCGTCACGGCCGCGAGTCTCACCGCCGCCGAGGAACCACACCCCATTCCCAGCGGAATCTGGTTGTTCATCCGGATCCGCAGCGGAATCTCCGCCAGTCCTCGCGCAGCCAGCACGCTTCGATAGGTTTCGATCAGCAGATTATCTTGAACGGCTCCGCAGATTTCCGCATTGCGCCCCGAGGCAGCAATCGTGAATACAGACGCGCGCTCCGCCTCGATTTCCAGATAGATCCTGAGAGCAAGTGCCAGCGTGTCAAATCCGGGCCCCAGATTTGCCGAAGTGGCCGGAAGGCGCAGACGAATACCGCTCATCCCGCCGCGCGCTCCAGTTCCCGAAGTACCGCATCCGCCGAGGCCTCGATGTCCACGGTTCCGCGGCGGCTTGCGCCGATGGCATCCGCAAGACCTTCGCTTTCCGCCTCCGTCAGCAGATCGCCGCGATGGTAATGAATCGTGTAGTCGGGGTCTTTCAGCGTGTGGCCGGTCAGGAACAGCACAATGGATTCCCCGGCTCCGATTTTTCCCTGCCGCAGCAGCTTCTTCAGTCCGGCCAGCGTCACGGCTGAGGCAGGCTCGCATCCCAGACCTTCAGCGCCAATCTCAGCCTTGGCCAGTGCGATTTCAGCTTCCGAGACCTGCTCCACCCAGCCGCCGGTCTGCTGCAGAATGCGCACAGCCTTACGCCAGGAAGCCGGGTTCCCGATGCGGATGGCGCTAGCCCGGGTATGGGCTTCCACCGGCTCAAGACGCTCACCCGAAAACTCCCGCATGGTTCGTACCAGGGGATTCGCACCCTCCGCCTGAATGACCGAAATATGTGGAACGCGTCCAGTCAGCCCCATCTGCTTCATCTCCAGGAAACCCTTGCCCAGGGCCGAGCAGTTGGCAAGGTTGCCTCCAGGAACAACAATATGGTCTGGAACTTCCCATTCCAGCTGCTCCGCGATCTCCAGCGCCGGCGTCTTCTGCCCCTCGATCCGATAGGGATTCACCGAGTTGAGCAGGTAGACCGGGGCACGCCGCACCACTTCGTTCAGGACGCGAACGCACCCATCGAAATCCGTCCGAAGCTGCAGGGTCAGGGCTCCATAATCCATCGACTGGGCCAGCTTGCCCCACGCAATCTTCCCTTCAGGAAGCAGCACAAGGCTGCGCATGCCGGCGCGCGCCGCATAGGCCGCCATCGCGGCTGACGTGTTCCCGGTGGAAGCACAGGCCACCCAGGTGAACTTCCGCTCACGGGCCACCGACAGGGCTGCCGTCATCCCGGTGTCTTTGAATGAGCCGGTGGGATTCATCCCCTGGTGTTTGGCGCGAAGCCAGGACAGACCCAGACGCCTGGCGTTCCGCGGCAGGTCGTAAAGGGGTGTGTTCCCCTCGCCCAGGGTAACGATCGACTGATCGGAGTCGAGGATGGGCAACATTTCCCGGAAGCGCCAGACCCCGCTGCGGTCCGCGGCATCCAGAGACGCACGCCGCTCTCGCCACAACCAGCGAAGCGCACTCGGATTCGGCTGATTGGGGTTGCTGCTGTTCCATCCGGGATAGACAACCTCAAAGAGCTCGCCGCAGGAATCGCAGCGGAAGCCGCCCTTCAGATCCCCCTGCGCGACCATGCTCCCGCATCCGACACAACGTAATTGGTGGTTTTCGCTCATTTTCTCGACAGGTAATTTCAGCCTAACACTGGCCTCGCCCATTCGGCATTGGCTCAATTCGCATTATTCTCAATTCGCTTTTCGTCTAAAATCGCACCATGGCAGAGCTTCTGACCCCGCGCGAAGCCGCGATGAGGCTGGGCATTTCCTACCCCGCCATCAAGCAGTGGATCTACCGCGGGAAACTTCGCGCGATTAAAACGCCGGGCGGGCACTATCGCATCCCGGAAGACGAACTGGATGCGCTGCTCTACAAGGCGAAAAAGCCGGAAACGCCCAAAAGGCAGATGATGCGCACCGTGAGCGGACGCAATCAGCTCGTCGGCCGTATCGTCGATCTCAAAATCGACGGCCTGCTCGCGCAGGTTCGGCTCTCCATCGGCGGCCAGATCATCACCTCGATCATCACCGCCGACGCCGCGCGCGAGTTGCGCCTCAGGAAAGGCGAAACCGTCGCAGCTCTGATCAAAGCGACCGAGGTAATGGTGCTCCGTGTCTGACCGCCGCTTTTGGCTCGCAGCATTCCTCGCTCTTTTCCTGAGCCATGCGCTATTGGCTCAACAGACTTTGCGCATTGCCGCAGCCGCCGACCTGCAGCCGATTTTGCCGCCACTCATCAAAAAGTTCGAACAGCAACAGTCTGCAATCACGGTCCTGGCTTCCTACAAATCCTCCGCGATTCTGGCAACTCAAATCCTTTCGGGCGCGCCGTTCGATCTCTTTCTCGCGGCCGATATGTCGTATCCCCAGCGCATCGTTGCCGGAGGAAAGGCGGAGAGTCCGCAGCCCCTGCCTTATGCTCGCGGCACTCTGGTCCTCTGGACAAGAAATGACTCGGGGCTGCGCGATCTCTCGCTGAAGGGCTTGCTCAATCCCGCGGTGCACTCTGTCGCCATTGCGAACCCGAGCCATGCTCCGTACGGGCTCGCCGCACAGCAAACCCTGGAGCATTCCGGGCTGTACTCCGCCGTTCAGCCGCGGCTGGTGGTAGCGGAGAACATCGCCCAGGCCGCCCAGTACGCCGACTCGGGCAATGCCCAGGTGGGCTTCATCTCGATGACCTCCGCCCTGACTCCGCGGCTCAGCCGTGACGGACACTTCGCCCGCGTGCCGGCAAAGGACTATTCTCCGCTCGTGCAGGGGGCGGTTGTGGTGCGCGGCAGCGCCGGGGCGGCGGCAGCAGACAAATTCCTGGATTTCCTGCGCTCGCCGGCGATCGGCATCTGGCTGTCCGCTCATGGCCTCCAACCCGCCTCGCAGCCGCTCCGCTGATGGACACCCAGGCGCTGTGGCTGACCTTTCGGCTGGCGGCCACCACAACACTGGTGCTGCTGGCGCTGGGCGTCCCGGTCGCGTACTGGATCGCCTTCACGCGTTCGCGGCTGCGTCCGCTGGCCGAGGCCGTCACCACGCTTCCCATCCTGCTGCCACCCACCGTCCTCGGATTCTATCTGCTGGTCATTCTCGGAACCCGCACCGCTTTCGGGCGCATCGCCGCGCACTGGCTCGGCCACCCACTGGCGTTTTCCTTCTCCGGGCTCGTCGTCGGATCGGTCATTTACAGCTTTCCTTTTGCCGTACAGCCGCTCGTCGCGGGATTCCACTCTATCGATCCAGCCCTCATCGAACAGGCTCGCCTGCTGGGCGCCGGCAAATTCAGAACGCTCCTTGAAATTCTGCTGCCGCTCTCGGCGAGATCTCTGGTGGCCGCCGCGGTTTTATGCTTCACCCACACCGTCGGCGAATTCGGCGTTGTGTTGACGATTGGCGGCGATATCCCCGGCAGGACCCGCACGCTCTCCATCGCCATCTACGACCAGGTGCAGGACTTCACCTACCGTCAGGCCACCCGCACATCGCTGCTGCTGCTCGGTATCTCGCTCGCGGCCCTGGTTCTGCTCTATGCCCGTGGAAAACCCGGAGAATCAGCTCATGGATGAGATCTCCATCCGCCACCGTCAGGGGCATTTTGGAATCGAGGTCAGCTTTCCCCTGGATCTCCGCTGGACCGTGCTGTTTGGCCCTTCAGGCTCCGGTAAAAGCAGCATCCTCCGCGTTCTCGCCGGGCTCACCCACCCGGACCATGGACGGGTTGTGATGGAAGGGCAGACTCTGCTCGACACCGAGCGCAATATCTTCGTGCCCCCGGGCCGCCGGCACATCGGTTTCGTCACACAGCAGCCCGCGCTCTTTCCGCACCTAAGTGTGCATGAGAACGTCGCTTTCGGAATTCGCCATCTCCGCCGCGATGAACGCGCTCGCAGGGTCGGCGAAATGCTCCACCTGTTTGGAGCGGAACACCTGGAACAGCGAAAGCCGCGAGGCCTGTCCGGCGGCGAGAGGCAGCGGGTGGCGCTGGCTCGCACACTGGCGCCCGCTCCTCGACTGCTGCTTCTGGACGAACCGCTGGCGGCTCTGGACGACGCCGCTGCCCATGACATCCTGTCTCGCCTGAGAACACTCGACGTGCGCGTTCTTTACGTCTCTCACGATCTGGCCGAGATTTGGAAATCTCCCGCCAGCGTGGTTCTCCTGCGGGGCGGCCGCGTCACGCAAACCGGCCCGCTGCAGCAGGTTCTTGCCGACTCCCGCAATCGCCTGCTGCAGCAGCTCGGGCACTGATTATTGCGCCTGCGGCTTCTCCCACACGCTCTTCAGGAACAGATAGCGCGCCCGGTGAGGCGCCGGTCCTGCATGAGAATCCTTGTTCAGATGCATGATCTGCCAGTTGTCAGAAGGATCGTACTGCGGCCACTTCGGCAAGTTCTTGCCATTGGGATTTCCCGTCTTCGCAAAATTGGTCCAGTAGGTCTGCATCAGGTCGCTGAGCTTGTAATCCGCCGGCTTCCAGTGCGCACCGAGCCGCGAATTGAGCGTTCCAAACACATACTCAATCTCATCTGAGTGGAACGAGCCGGACCCGGCCGGATGGAACTTGTCGGCCGGCGAAGGCCGCTCGAAGTGATAGCGGTAGACCGGCTTTTCGCCCGTCGTCACCTGCGCCTCCAGCCACGCCCAGGTGGAGAAGATGATGAAGCGGTCGCCAGTGAAGTCAATGGCGGAACGGATCGTCTGCGCTTCCGTATTCGACGGATAAAGCTTCAGGAATTCATTCGCGCGCGAACCGAATTCCTTCTCCGCCATCGCCCGAAAGCTCGCCGGGGTCGGCGGATTTGGATTATTGATGGCCAGCGCGCTCGGCTCGTCGCGATTCCAGCCCGCCAGCACCGGAATATGCGCCTGCTTGCCCTCCGCATAAATCTGGGGAACGCTCTGCGGCAGAAAATAGCCGTCGATGTTGGGAGCAATGGGCGACTGCCCGGGATCAGCTGCCATCTTCTGCATGAGTTCCTGAGCCGACATCTTTCTCAGCTCGGCCACATTGGACGTTCCGAAGGTCGCCTTCGCCCAGGTCGCATCCGCTTCTTCACTTTTCGCCAGCGGAGCAAACGACAGTCCGCCGTTGTAAAAGGCCCCGCCGCTCTCGCCGATCGCGTGAACGAACAACCCCCGCGCCAGCGGAGAGGCCATCTGCGCGCTGACGGAGAACGATCCGGCCGATTCCCCAAAGATGGTCACGTTCTTCGGATTTCCGCCAAACTTGCTGATGTTGCGCTTCACCCACTGCAGAGCTGCCGTCTGATCCATCAGGCCATAGTTGCCGGCGGCGTGATGATGAGACTCCGCTGCCAATCCATGCAGCGCGAGAAACCCGAAGAGGCCGAGGCGGTAGTTCATGGAAACAACGACCACGCCCTTTTGAGCCAGATGCGTTCCGTCCTGACGCGGCTCGGAAGTAGCACCGGCAACGTAACCGCCCCCGAAAATCCAGACCATCACCGGCAGTTTGGCGCGCTTATTTTTAGCCGGAGTCCACACGTTCAGGGTCAGACAATCCTCACTCTGCCCGGGGTCGCGAAAACGCATGTCATGAAAAATGAACGGCTGCATGCACCGATATCCAAAGTGCGTCGCGTCGCGCACTCCGGACCATCTCTTCATGGGCTGAGGCGGACGCCAGCGCAGCGGTCCCACCGGCGGCGCGGCGTAGGGAATACCAAGGAAAGTCCGCACCTGACCATCGGCACTGAGTTTGCCACGGACAGTTCCTTTATCCGTCTTCACTTTCAGATGACTGGCGGCCCGCGCCGGAATGGAAAACAGCATGCAGCAGGCGCACATCGCCGCCAGTGCAAACCTGAAAAAAGAACGCATCTGAGCCTCCAGCTCCGCTTCAGGGTTGAAACGCGAGACGTACCAAAATATCAGAGCTGCGGAACGCTTTGCTCCTGCGCCAGCAGATCCTGAAGACTCTCGCGGCGGCGGATCAGCCGCGCCCGGCGTCCCTCCACCAGCACCTCGGCAGGCCGGCGCCGCGAATTGTAGTTGGAGGCAAGCGTCATGCCGTAAGCCCCGGCATCCAGCACCGCCAGCAGATCTCCAGGCTTCACTGGCGGCAGCTCGCGATCCCGCGCAAAGAAGTCCCCCGACTCGCACACCGGACCAACCACGTCGGCGGTGATTTTCCGCGAGCCGCGCACCGGCGAGACCGGAACAATCTCATGCCAGGCCTGATAGAGCGCGGGCCGGATCAGATCGTTCATCGCTCCGTCCACGATGACGAAATTCTTGCTCCCATTCTTCTTCACAAACAGCACCTGCGTCAGAAGCGCTCCCGCCTGCGCCACCAGAAAACGGCCTGGCTCCAGCAGCAGGGTAAGACCCCCTGTCGGCTGAACCGCAGTGGTCAAAGCCGCGGCATATTGCCGGACCCTCTCCGCTGGATCAAAAGCATGGTCCGCGTGATACTCGATCCCAAGCCCCCCGCCGGCATCCATGTAGCGAATCGGATATCCATCTTTGCGGAGGGTCCGGACCAGGGCAGCCACCCGCTGCGCTGCCGCACCAAAGGGCTCCGCGCTTCTGATCTGCGATCCAATATGCACGCTGACTCCGGCCGGCTCCAGGTACTTTCCCGCTTTTCTGTACACGGCGCGCGCCCGGCGGATGTCGATCCCGAATTTGTGCTCCCGCATTCCGGTCGAGATGTACGGATGCGTTTCCGCAAACACATCCGGATTCACACGCAGAGCGAAGCGCGGTTTCTTCCGCAGCTTCGCCGCTCGCTCCGAGAGCAGATCCAGCTCGCCTTCGCTCTCGACGTTGAAAAGCAGGATTCCGGAACGCAGCGCCAAATCGAGTTCGGGCGCGGTTTTACCAATCCCGGAGAACACCACCCGTTCGGCGGCTTTGCGGTCCACTGCCAGCACCCTCTCCAGTTCCCCTCCGGAAACCACATCGAAACCGGCTCCGCGAGCGGCAAGCAGCTTCAGAATGGCCAGTGACGAATTTGCCTTCACCGCAAAGCAGACCAGGTGCGGCACATCCGAGAAGGCTTCCTGAAACAGCTGAAAGCGCTCCACGATGTGGCTGGCCGAATAGATGTAGAGTGGCGTGCCAAACCGGCGCGCCAGGCTGGTCAGATCCACGCCGTCACAATGGAGCGGCGTCTTCGGATTGGACTGTGCGAAAGGACGGACTGAGATAGCGGAACCTCGCGGGGATCTTTTCCCTGAGACTATCGGGTGTCAATCGCCCTCGTAAAGCAGCCGCAGCCGGCACTACGGATACGCCTCCAGTTCAACATTCACGCTGGCGGCAGTTCCGGCCGTCGCCGTCAGCACCAGGCGGCCCGCCAGATTGCCCGCGGAGAGCGGAGTCACGGTCACCAGTCCGTCCAGCCCGGATGTCTCCGTGCCCGTCTGCTGGGCCAGAAGCGGCGGCGCAGGACAGCGGCTCTCCGGCGGGCATGGCTCTGTCCATCCGTAGAGGGCTTGCGAAACGGCTACCCCGGCTCCAGCCACCGGATTGCCAAACGCATCGACTACGCGCAGAACTACCGGCCCAAATCCCTGCCCCTCCGGGATGTACTGGTTCGCTCCACTCCAGGCGATCAGGGCTTCCGTCGATGGCTGCACCGGAATCACCTGGAAGGCGGCGCAGGTCGCCGTTCCCTGCAGACAGGCGCTCACAGAACTCGCGGCACTTACCTGCAGAGGGCCGGCGGCCACCGTGTTCGAAGCAATTCCGTTGGCGGAACTGGCGCTCTGTGCGGCGGAAGCCTTCGCCCCCGACGCGGAGGACCAGGTGAGCATCTCCCCCTGAGCCGGAACTCCGGATGCATCCAGAACCAGCGCCTTCACAGGCCACTGGACGGTTGCGCCCATCGCAACATACAGCTTCGGCGTCAGAGCGGTCAGCGTCTCCGGAACCGAGCCTTCAAACTGAGCGATCACAGCGCTGCCATTCGTCAGAGAGGCCGCAATCCGCGCCAGGGCGGTGGAGTTCGCCGTAAACGACAGCGACGCGGTTCCGTCGGCTGCCGTAACCGCACGGCAGGAATTCTCGCCGCATCCCAGCCCGGCCGTCCCTTCGGTCACGGCAAAGGTCACGGTCACTCCCTGCGCCGGCGTCTGGCTGGACACATTGATCGCCCGAACCATCAGGTTCTGCGGCACGCCGATGGGGATCGCATTCGGCGGAATCGTCACCAGCGAGATGGCGTCGTCATCCTGCGCGTCGTAGCTCAATCCATCGGCAATGGCGGCCACGCCCAGCGTTTTGGGATCCTGCACTGA
>DAHVZZ010000315.1:0-2760 GCA_027323785.1 Acidobacterium sp.
CCGACACAGTTGGCGACGCGATCGGCGCCGACTTCACCGGGGTTATCGGTGAGGATGGGCAGACCGGTTTTGATGCCGGGCTCGATGAAGAGCGGCTTTTGTCCGAAATAACGCTCGCAGAACTGGCGAAGAATCCAGTCAATGGGCGGGACCACGGAGGCAATGACGATGGAGCGGATCTCGCTGTCGGCGACGCCTTCGCTCTGGAGCAGGCTGCGTACGGTGATGCCGTACTCGTCAGAGGTTTGCGAATGGCGCGTGCCGATGCGCCAGGTAGCGCGGAGCTTGTCCGTGAGGCCCTCGGCGGTGAGCGAGTAGAGGGCGATGACCGTGTTCGTGTTGTTGACGTTCAGAACGAGGAGCATGGGGCTTTCTCCGAAGAATCAGGCTTCGCGCACTCCACCGGAGTAGACAGTGCGCAGGCCCTGGGCGGTGCGGACGAGCAGGAAGCCGCGGGCGTCGAGGCCTTCGGTGACGCCGGTGAAGCTGTCGCCTTCCTCGACGCGCACGCGCTTGCCGCGAATCCAGGAAGAGGCATTGGCGAGACGCTCGCGCATGGACTGCGCGAACTGTTGCGGATCGGAGGCGGAGGTAAGTGTGGCGACCTCGCGATCCAGAGAATTGAGCAAAGCCAGGAGCAGCTCCTGGCGGGGCCAGTCGCGGCCGGTTTCGATGCGCAGAGAGGTGGCGATGTCGCTGAGGCCCTCGGGGAACTGCGGCTGGTGCACATTGATGCCGATGCCGATGACGGCGTGGCGGACGCGGGTGACCTCGGCGTTGAGCTCGGTGAGGATGCCGCAGAATTTGCGGCGGCCGAAGAGGAGGTCGTTAGGCCAGCGGAGATCGGCTTCAAGCGAGGTGAGCTGGCGGATGGCGCTGCGCGCGGCGAGGCCGGCGGCGAGCGAGAGCCAGAGAATGTCGGCGGGAGCGATGCGGGGCCGGAGCAGGATGCTGACGTAGAGTCCGGAGCCGGGAGGCGAGGACCAGGCGTGTGCGCCGCGGCCGCGGCCCTGGGTTTGCTCGTCGGCGAACCAGACGCTGCCGTCGGGCGCGCCGGAGTCGGCCTGCTGCATGGCATGGGTATTGGTGGATGGAATGGAGGGGAAGAAGTGCAGGTTGCCGGAAAAGCGAGTGCCGGAGAGCTCGTGATTCAGAGCAGCGAGATCGAATCCGTCATAACTGGAGGCTGAGTCCGGCACGGGTTAGTAGAGCTCCGCAGTGATGCGCATGGAGAGGTCAACGGCGACGGCGGAATGAGTGAGGGCGCCGACGGAGATGTAGTCAGGGCCGGCGAGGGCATAGCTGCGGATGTTTTGGAGGGTGATGCCGCCGGAGGCTTCGATGGGGATGGAAAGGCCGCGGTCGCGAACGATGGCGACGGCCTTTTGCACTTCGGAGGGGGTCATGTTGTCGAGGAGGAGCGACTCAGCGCCGTTGTCGAGAGCGAGGGCGAGCTCGTCGAAGGTGCGGACCTCGATGTCGAGGGTCTGACCGGGTTTGCGGCTGGCGCGGGCGCGGGCGAGGACCTTTTCGATTCCTCCGCCGAGGGAAATGTGATTATTTTTGATGAGAATTCCGTCGGAGAGGTCGATGCGGTGGTTTTCTCCGCCGCCGCAGCGGACGGCGTACTTGTCGAGGATGCGGAGGCCGGGGATGGTCTTGCGGGTGTCGAGGATTCTGGCGCTGGTGCCGGAGAGCTCGTCGACGTAGCGGCGGGTCATGGTGGCGATGCCGCTCATGCGCTGCATGAGGTTGAGGATGACGCGCTCGCAGCTGAGAATGACGCGGGCATTGTGACGAATGACGGCGATGGCCTGACCCTTGTGGAGGCGGACGCCGTCGAAGATTTCGGGATGGCTGATGACTTCAAAGCGGGCGCCGGCGCGGTTGTCGAGGCGGGCGAAGATGTCGAGAAAGCGGGGGATGCAGCCGAGGCCGGAGAGGACGCAGTCCTCTTTGGCGACGATGGTGGCGGAGGCGCGCAGGCCGGGATCGACGGTGAGGGCGGTGGTGATGTCGTTGGTGGCTTTGTCCTCGACAAGGGCCTGTTCGAGGATGGCTTCAATGCGCCTGTTTTTCCATTCCATGGCGGTCTATTTCAGATCCTCCAGAGCTTTGCGAGTTTTTTCGAGCAGGAGGCGGGTGTCGGCTTCCTGCTTTTTGAGGCCTTCGACGATATGGGCCGGGGCCTTGGCGAGGAAGGCGGGATTGTTGAGCTGACGTTCGGCGGAGGCGAGGGCTTTTTCGTGTTTGGCGAGGTCTTTGGTGAGGCGTTCGCGTTCGGCGGCGACATCGATCTGTTTCTCGTAGACGAGGAGAACGTCGAATTGGGGCGTGGAGCGAATTGTTGAACCGTCAGGGATCCGGTCAACCATTTCCATCGCGGAGACACGCGCCAGTCGCTGGATGATTTCCAGGTTCTCGGCGAAAGGAAGGGTGTCGCCGATGGTGCGGATGCGGATCGGAACCGAGGCTTTTTCTTCGACGCCGAGATCCTTGCGGAGAGCGCGAACAGAAACGATGAGATCCTGCAGTGCGGCAAAGGCAGGCTCAGTCTGATCCGATATTGGGACTTTTTCCGGATAACGGGTGAGTGCGATTGAGTCGGCGGGCGGCTGACCTTCGTAGACCGCGTGCCATAGTTCTTCGGTGAGGAAGGGCATGAAGGGCGAGAGCAGGCGCAGGGCGGACTCGAAGGTCTGGAGGAGCGTGGAGAGCGCCGCAGTGGTGGCCGCTTTGTCTGCCGTATCGCTGAAGTGG
>DAHVZZ010000323.1:0-9553 GCA_027323785.1 Acidobacterium sp.
GATCACCAAAGCGCCCACTTTCAATTGTGACCATCGCACTTCCTGTTGACCTGGCACGGTTTCCCTCGGAAATGTGGAGCCGCTGCGCAGAGAATATCAAACCCTCCGGCTTAACTTCTCCTCTTCCCTGCATTCTCGTGAATCTGCCCGTTGCTTCGATGATGCGGCGCGACAATTCGTTGCAGAATCATACCCTTTCTGCCCCCATATCCCGCACCCCGGTTACCCCTGCACCCGGTTTTCCCTGTCCCCGATTACCGGGACCCCTGAGCGCCTCTCCGGCGCAGCCGAACCGGCGTCAGCCCATCATCGCTTCATTCCCGCGATGGGGCGGAGTGCCCGCCCCCAACCACAGCCTTCACTCTTATATATTAACTGGCAAGTAAACCAGCAAAGATATAGAAGAAATTTCCTCGTCCCGGAAAATGTTTGCCGAATTGGCCTCGGATCAGGTGACCTCTTCACCCCTCAGGGCATCCAAAGCTCATTAAGGGTCGCCTCCATCCATTTCGCGTCATTGCTGGTTGGGAAAAACTCGTCTTCATTATAAAACCGATTTATCAGGCCCTTACGCAATCCTTCCTGAACGCCGATTACGGGCTCCCCACGAATTCACGCTAAACGACTGACCGCGCGATCGCGTTGCGCAGCCAGCGGGGCACCTTGACTCCGGCACAAGAACACATGTGCAGATAGTTTACTGTTCGCTTATTACTCAGGAGGTTAGTTATGTCTAAAATGCGGACCGCGGGCTCGGTTGCCCCGCGACCGGCTTCCCGTCTTCCCTTCGCACTCATTCCGGCAACTCTTCCGGCTCTCATTCTGCTCTTCCTGGCCTTTGCCGCTCCGGCTCTGCGCGCCCAAACCACCGCCCAGATCTCCGGAACCATCACCGATCCCACCGGTGCCGTCATCCCCGGCGCCTCCATTCATCTGATCAATCAGGCCACCAACGACACCCGGGCGACGGTATCCAATTCCGCCGGCGCCTTCACCCTGCCCTCGCTGCTTCCCGGCACCTACACCATCCACGTCTCCATGAAAGGCTTCCAGGGCTACCAGCAGTCCGGTATCACGCTCGACGCCGGCGACATCCGCCAGCTGCCGAAGATCGTTCTCAAAATCGGCAATTCCGCCCAGACCGTCACCGTCCAGGCCAACTCGCAGATCATTCCGCTGGTCGGCGGCGAGCGCGCCGAAGTGCTCACCAGCAAGGATATTCAGAAGCTCACCCTCGGCAGCCGCGATCTCTCCGAGCTGCTCCAGGTGCTCCCCGGCGTCACCACTTCGCCCAATGGCCTCAGCAATACCCCTTCTTTCAATTTCCAGTCGGTCAGCGCCGGACAGAGCGCCGTCGGCAACGGCCTCGTCGCCAACGGCGTCCCCAACCGCGGCGGCACCAGCCAGCTCCTCGACGGCGTCGATATCGACGATCCCGGCTGCGACTGCGGCGCCATCGCCCTCATCGATCCCGATATGACCGCCCAGGTCAGCGTCCAGACTTCCAACTTCGGCGCGCAGGAACCCTACGGCCCGGTCATCGTCAGCGTCATCAGCAAATCCGGAACCAAAAAGGTTCACGGCGAACTCTATTTGTACGCCCGCAACGGCATCCTCAATGCCAATACCTGGCCGAACGATCACCAGAGCATCGGCAAAGGCTCCTCCCACTACTACTACCCCGGCGGCAATGCCGGCGGTCCCGTGCCCCATACCCACGGCAAGCTTCTCTGGTGGGGCGGCTTTGAGCGCCTGCTGCAGAACACCGGCAACGTCAACTCGCTCCAGTCCTTCATTCCCACCCCGGACATGATGCACGGCAACTTCGGGCCCACCGCCGCCAACTCCGCCTTTTGTCTCGGCGGAGCCAATATCAACAGCAGCCAGACCAACGGCTGTAACGACCTGACCGGCACCATTCTGCCCAATGGCCAGGCCGTCGGTCCGGGCACGCCCTACGGCAGCACCATCCCCTCGCAGTTCATCAGTCCGGCGGCTCGGGCCCTCGCCAAAATCTGGCCGAAGGCCAACGCCAATCCCGCCACCACCCCGGGTCACTACAACTACTTCCAGGTCATTCCCGGCGTGCACAATGGCTGGGTCGCCCGCGGCCGCATCGACTACAACATGAGCGACGCCACCAAATTCTTCATCTCCTATCAGCAGGGCTACGACAAGCAGCTCTCCCAGGGCAACGGCGCTCACATCTACTGGACGCCCGCCGAAGCCATCCCCTATCCCGGCGGCGGCCTCTACACCACCACCTACACCAAGGCCGCATCCTTCCACTTCACCCACATTTTCAGTCCCACCCTCACCGATTCATTCATTGCCGCCTGGGGCTATGGCAACTTCCCGGTCGGCCCCGCCAACCCAAACGCGGCGACCCGCTCCAGCGTCGGATATCCCTATGGAACACTCTTCAACACCGGTTCCAACGTGATGCCCGCCTACAGCACAGCCGGCTACGAAACCTTCCCGGACTTCTCGCAGCAGGATATCTTCCTCGGTTCCGGTCACACCTACACCGTCCGCAAGGAGATGCCCACCTACCAGGACAATCTCACCAAGGTGTGGGGCAATCACACCGTCAAGGTCGGCGCTTACTACGAAATCGTCACCAACTACCAGGGCTCCTATGAGAACCCCAACGGCGATTTCACAAGCTTCAGCTTCGGCGGTCACACCCTGAAGAACCTCTTCACCGGCAAGCCCATGGGTTCGCCCAATAACCCCACCGCCAACTTCCTCATGGGTCTCACCAACGGCTACACCGAGAGCGCCTCCGAGCCCACCAGCGATATGGCCTACCAGTACGCCGCCGGCTACATCGACGACCTCTGGAAAGCAACCAACCGTTTCACCATTGAAATGGGCATCCGTTTCGACCACATCGGACACTGGTACGACAAGCACCAGGTCGGCGAAGCCGTCTTCATTCCCCGCCTCGTCGCCTCCGACTACGCCGCCGGCAAGATGGATCCCGGCATCTACTACCACGGCATCAATCCCGGAGTGGCCGACAGCGGCATGCCTGATCGCTTCGCCTGGATGGATCCCCGCTTCGGCCTTTCCTACGACCTCTTCGGCAACGGCAAAACCCTCCTCCGCGGTGGCTGGGGCATCTACCGCTTCTCCGACCAGTACAACAACTACACCAGCCCGCTCACTACGGCTCAAAGCGTTCTCACCTACACACTCCCCAACAACACCAGCGTGCTGGCCTCGCAGATTCCCTCCATTACGCCTCCGACGCGTATCTGCAGCGCCACTTCCGGGCCCGGCGGAACGCCCTGCATCAATGGCGCCGTCAACGCCCTCAATCCCACCGACTACCAGATCCCCACCACCATCTCCTACAACATGACCATTTCCCAGCAGCTGCCCCTGAATACGCTCTTTGAGATTGCCTACGTCGGCAACAACAGCATGAATCTGCCCCTCGGCGGCGAAACCATCAACGGCAGCGAATTCCAGGACTTCGACAACATGAATAAAATCCCCCTCGGGGCCTTCTTCAAACCCGACCCGATCACCGGCCTCGTCGCTAAAAACCCTGAAAATGTCACCACCACCTGCGCCGGCGCCGTCTGCAACAAGACCGCCGACTATCGTCCCTATGGCAAGGAGTACGGCGACAATCCCATCTACGTCCTCGATACCGCCGGCTATTCCAACTACAACGCCCTCCAGCTCAGCGCCGTGAAGCGCGGAGCCAACGCCAGCTTCGACGTCAACTACACCTTCTCCAAAACCCTCAGCACCTCCCTGCAGGAGGATGCTTTTAACCTGCGCCGCAATTACGCCCAGAGCCCCTTCAGCCGCAACCAGGTGCTGAATGTCTCCGGCGCCTATACGCTGGTCCGGCCCTATCACGGCAGCCAGCGGCTGCTCCGCGCTCTGGCCAACGGCTGGACCGGATCCACCGTCACCACCCTGCAGTCCGGCGGCGTTCTGCAGCCAATCTCCGGCAGCCCCAACTTCAACATGGTTCTCCAGTACCTCGCTCCCGACGGCAAGCCGGTCAGCGCCTCCAATCCCCTTCCCAACGGCGCTACCGGTCCAGGCCTCAGCCAGGCGAGCTACTACGGAACAAATGATGTTGTGGCCATCACCCCCGATGTCACCTGCAACCCCACCGCCCACCTGGCCAACCGCCAGCGCATTCGCTACTCCTGCTTCACTCCTCCGCCGCTGCACGCCTACGGCAAGCGCGACTATCCCTACACCATGGCGCCTTACTTCGACACCAGCATCTCGCTCTACAAAACCTTCATGCTCAACCGTGGCCAGAGCGTGGAATTTCGCGCCGACGCCTTCAACTGGATCAACCACCCGCTGCCCCAGTACAGCAGCGCCAGCCAGCTCACTCTCGGCTACTTCAATGTCTACGGGAGCAACACCTTTAAGGTGGATCCCGCGGCCTATCCCGGCAACAACCCAACCCAGTTCGGCGTCATGGATACCAAATCCGGAGACCCCATGGAACGCATCGTCGAGCTCTCCGTGAAGTACATGTTCTGATCGCCACAACCCGGCAACCCGGGGGAGCGGTCATTCCGCTCCCCCTTCACCCTGAACCTCACCCTGAAAGCGCATCTCCCCTGCTATGCCGAAAGCCCGTCCCGCCTCTCTGTTCGTCCCCGGCCTCCTGATCTCCGCGCTGCTGCTCGCTGCTCCCGCCCTGCGCGCTGAATCCAACGCCGCCATCCTGCAGCAGCACTACACCGCTGCCCAGACCCTCCAGCACCAGGGCAGGCTCAGTCAGGCCGCCGCCCAGTACCGCCTCTTCATCGCCGACGCCCTCGGCGAGCTGGCCATCGACCGCGCCCGCCTGCATCAGTACAACCACGCCGCCCCGCTCTTTGACGAGGCTCTCGCGCTCGCCCCGCGCTCGCCCGCCCTCCAGGTGGAATACGCCCAGGCCGCCGTCATCGCCGGCCACGCCAGCCGCGCCCGCTACCTCGCCCGCCAGATCCTCGCCGATTACCCGGACGATCCCCACGCTCTCGCCCACGCCCACTTCGTTCTCGGCCGCCTGCTCTTCAGCGAAAACCATGCCCGCCAGGCCCGCAGCCAGTTCCAGACCGCCTTCTCCCTGCAGCCCAGCTTCCCCAATGGCTACTCCCTGGCCGTCGCCTGCCTGGCCCTCGACGACAAAGCCTGCGCCACGACCGCCTTCGCCAGGCTTGAGAAAATCTACGGCAGCCCCCCCGCCCTGCACATGGATTTCGGCCGCGCCTGGATGCGTTCCGATTTCCAGCCCAAAGCCATCGCCGAATTCCGCACGGCCCTCGCCGAAGATCCGCACTTCCCCGGTGCGCATTACGCCCTCGCCGCCGCCCTCATCGCCGCCAACTCCGGAGCCAACCAGGCCGAAGCCCAGGCCCAGCTCAGGCTGCAGCTTGCCGCTACTCCCCAAAATCCCCTCGCCTGGGCCGCCCTCGGCCATCTCCTCGCCGTTCAGCACCGCGATGCTCAGGCCCTCGCCGACCTCAACCGCGCCATCCAGCTCAACGCCTCCAGCCCCGACGCCTGGCTCTACCTCGGCGAGCTCGACTTCAACTCCGGCCGCCACACCCAGGCCGCCGCCGCCTTCCGCCGCGCCATTCAACTCACCAAAGATCCAGCCCGCGGCCGCTTCCGCATCCGCAAGGCGCACTACCTCCTCGGCCGCATCCTCGCCGCCCAGGGGCATCACCATCAGGCCCTCGCCCAGATGCACATCGCCCAGCAGCTCGACCAGGATTCCCTCTCGCTCGACCGCCGCCGCATGGCCGACTTCCTCGACGCCGCCGACTCCTCCGGCCGCACTCCCGCCGCCGCCGCCCACGCCGCCGCCCACGCGCCCTCGGATTCGGCTCGCTCCCAGCCTCTCGCCGATCCCGTCGCCATCCGCGAAACCAATGCCCTCGCCCAACAGCTCGCCGATCCCGTCGCTGACAGCTTCGATAACCTCGGCGTCATCGCCGCCTCGCAAAAGCGCTTCAGCGCTGCCGCCGCCGATTTCCAGCAGGCCGCCGGCTGGAACGCCGCGCTCCCCGGCCTCAACAAAAACTGGGGCCGCGCCGCCTTCTACGCCGGCCGCTTCTCTGACGCCATCGTGCCCCTCGCCCGCCTCGTCGCCACCCAGCCCAGGAACCAGCATTACCGCGCCGCCCTCGGCATCAGCCAGTACATGACCGGCGACTACGCCGCCTGCATCCGCACCCTCCAGCCCATCAAGGCCCAGCTCGCCTCCATCCCCGCCGCCCAGCGCATTTACAAAGCCGCCCTGGTCAAAATCGCCGCAAAACAGAAAACCCAGTAGCCGCCGGCGCCCGCCGCGCCTTCCCGAAAACCGCCGCTCCTCTACCTTTGTCGAGCCTTCCCCGTCCAACCTTCCAGCAGCGGGCAGCTACAATTCCCATCATGCGCGTCACCCTCCTCACCTTCGGCATCCTTCGCGACCACCTCCCTGCCGCCGGCCCCCTCGACCTGCCCGCCGGTTCCAGCGTCGCCGCCCTGCTCGACCACCTTCGCGCCGCCCACCCCGACACCGCCGCCTGGTCCTCCATCGCCGTCGCCGTCAATCGCGAATACGTCACCGCCGCCCATCCCCTCGTCGAAGGCGACGAAGTCGCCCTGCTGCCCCCGGTCAGCGGCGGATCGGCCGCCCCGGATGACCCGCAAACCCTCTCCACCATCGCCCTCACTACCGATCCCATCGACGCCGCCAGCATCACCTCCGCCCTCAAGCAGCCCGAGGACGGAGCCCTCGTCGTCTTCGACGGCATCGTCCGCAACCACACCCGCGGCCGCCGCACCCTCTACCTCTTCTATGAGGCCTACGCGCAGATGGCCCTCCAGCAGATGCAGGCCCTCGCCGCTCAGGCCCTCGCCGACTTTCCCATCCGCGACGTCGCCATCGTCCACCGCCTCGGCCGCCTCGAAATCGGCGAAACCAGCGTCCTCATCGCCGTCTCCTCGCCCCATCGCGCCCCCGCCTTCGACGCCTGCCGCTGGCTCATCGACACCCTCAAGCAAACCGTCCCCATCTGGAAAAAGGAGTACTTCGAGGACGGAGCCGTCTGGGTGCAGAACGAGCTCTTCCCGCCCGCCATCATGCGCCACCTTCCGGACGCGGACCCCGCCGAATGACCCTCCGCCGCTGCCTCCTCGCAGCTCTCGCCGCCTGCATTGCGGCGCAGCCTCTGCTCGCTCGGCAGCACCCGCGGCAAAATCCCACCCAGACCACGCCCGCCACCCGGTCGCCCCAGGCGCATTTCAACGTCAGCGTCCACCTCGTCAACGTCTTCGTCAACGTCACCGGCCCCCACGGCGAGCCCATCCCCAACCTCAACAAAGACGACTTCGCCCTTTCCCAGGACGGCATCCCCCAGAAAATCGCCTACTTCGAGCGCCAGACCGACATGCCGCTCTCCATCGTCCTCGCCATCGATACCAGCGGCTCCGTCTACATCGACCACTCCATCGAGGTCCGCGCCGCCCGCGACTTCATCCACGCCCTCATGCGCCCCCAGGATCAGCTCGAGCTCATCGACTTCAACTCCACCGTCGACGAAATCGTCCCCTTCACCTCCAGCATCCCGCGCATCGACCGCGGCCTTGACCACCTCACCCACGGCCCCGCCACCGCCCTCTACAACGCCATCTGGCTCGCCTCCCGCCGCCTCGGCGTCCGCCACGGACGCAAAATCCTCGTCATCATCTCCGACGGCGGCAATACCGTCTCCGGCATCGATTATCCCGAGGCCCTCCACCAGGCCCTCCGCGACCAGGCCATGATCTACAGCATCATCGACGTCCCCATCCTCGCCGACGCCGGCCGCGACACCGGCGGCGAGCACGCCCTCATCTCCCTCTCCCAGGGAACCGGCGGCCAATACTACTACGCCGACTACGGCCACCTCTCCGACGCCTTCCAGCAGCTCTCCCAGGACCTCCGCACCCAATGCCTCATCAGCTACTACCCCCTCCCCCACCGCACCGAATCCGACTTCCGCCACATCCACATCGATCTCCGCCCCGGCGTCGTCCCCAACCCCTCCCAGGACACCCTCCGCTACCGCCCCGGCTACTTCGCCCCACCCTCCCCGCCTCTCGACCGTTAAAGCTCGGATTCCTGCCATATCGGCAGCAACGTTCACCGCATTCTTTCCGGTAGACCGCCGAGCGATCTGCCCGGGAAGGAACGGATGAGTTATCCTTGCGGAAAACCTTTACCGGGTGCCCTCATGACGCCGCTCTCCCGCAGACGACTCCTCAAAAGCACTTTGGCTCTCTCCGTCGCCTCGCCCTTCAGTCACGCATTCGCCGAACCGCCCTCAGGATTACTCGAAAACCTCATCGCTGAGTCCGGCTCGCCCGCCGACTTCCCCCTGGCCCACGCCGGAACTGCGGCGCCCCTTTTCGTCGATGCGGAAGACTTCCCCGGAGTATTGCGCGCCGGACACGATCTTCAGGCGGACATCGAACGTGTAACCTCCATCCGGCCGGCTCTCGCTCACGCTCCCGGAGCCGAAGCCCGGCACGCGATCCTCATCGGCACCCTCGGCAAAAGCCCCACCATCGATCGGCTTGCGGCCTCCGGAAAGATCGACGCCCGCCCCATCAAAGGCCAATGGGAATCCTTCCTCATCTCCACTGTGGACAATCCCCTTCCCGGCATCGATCGCGCCCTCGTCATTGCCGGCAGCGACCGTCGCGGCTCGATTTACGGCATCTATGAGATATCCGAGCAGATCGGCGTCTCCCCCTGGTACTGGTGGGCCGATGTCCCACCCCGCAAACGCCCCGACATTTCCATCCGCTCCGGCTCCTTCATCCAGGGCCCTCCGGTCGTCAAATACCGGGGCATCTTCATCAACGACGAGGAACCCTGCTTTGGCGGCTGGTCCCGCGCCCGCTACGGCGGCGTCAACTCCGTCATGTACGCCCACGTCTTCGAGCTTCTCCTGCGCCTCCGCGCCAACTACCTCTGGCCGGCCATGTGGGGCAAGGCCTTCAACGAGGACGATCCCCGAAATCCCGTCGTCGCCGACGAATACGGCATCGTCATGGGCACCTCCCATGAGGAGCCCATGATGCGCGCTCAGCAGGAATGGGATACGCACCACCTCCAGTACGGCAACGGCCAGTGGAATTACCTCACCAACGCCGCCGGCCTCCGCCAGTACTGGGCCTACGGCATTCATCGCGTGCGCAATTACGAAAACCTCGTCCCCGTCGGCATGCGCGGCGATGGCGACAAGGCCATGCCCAGCGCCGGCAGCTTCGCAGCCGACAAGGCCCTGCTGGAGCGCATCATCCACGACCAGCGCGTCATCCTCCAGCAACAGCTCCATCGCGATCCCTCCGAGGTTCCCCAGGTGTGGGCTCTCTTCACCGAGGTCCTCAAATACTACGAGGCCGGCATGAACGTGCCCGACGACGTCACGCTCCTCTTCACCGACGACAACGTGGGCAACCTCCGCCGTGTCCCCTCCGCCACCGACCGCAAACGCAAAGGCGGCTCCGGCATTTACTTCCACATGGATATGAACGGCGGCCC
>DAHVZZ010000330.1:0-1901 GCA_027323785.1 Acidobacterium sp.
TCTTCGCCAGCCCCGCCGCCGCGCCAAATCCATAGTTTGCCCGGTCCAGATACGCCAGACTGTAAGTGATGAATACGGCTGGCAGCAGCAGCTTCCAGCGCCTTCGCAGATCGGGTTCGTGTTGATTCATGCAACTCCATCGCCGGATTGCACCTTCGCGGCAAGGCTCGTTTCACGCGCTGCGACACAGGAAATCCAGTAAACCACACTCTTCGCACGCCTCGCCCGGCCCTTTCGGAGTGGGCACCCAGCGACCCGCGAGCGCCTTCTCGCATCTCCTCGCCCCCAAGGCTCAGCCGCAAAGATCATTCGCCCGTACAACAGAATTCCCGTCGATTCATCTCCGCCCTCTCCACCGCATACGATAGTCTCTTAAATGGTGCCTTGCGCCCGTCCGGCTCACCCCGGTTCGCACCTATGACGCACATCTATCTCTACATCGGCCTCTTCGGCCTGCTCACATCCACTGTCTTCACCGGCCTCGCATTCGCCGGACTGCGGCATTTCCTCCACGGCCGCCCACGCTCTGCTCCCCCCGAATTCGCCCCGCCCGTCAGCCTCCTCAAGCCGCTCGACGGCGACGAGCCCAATCTCGACTCCCATCTCGAATCCTTCTTCGCCCAGGACTATCCCGCCTTCGAAATCCTTTTCTGCACCCGGTCCGCCGACGACCCCAGCCTGGCCGTTGCCCGTCGGGTTGCCGCCCGCCACCCCGGCGTTCCCACACAATTTCTCTCCACTGGCGAAAACACCTACATCAATGCCAAAGTTTCATCCCTGGAACTGATGGAATCCGCCGCCAGCCATGACATCTTCATCATTAGCGACAGCGACGTCCGCGTGACTCCCAGCTATATCCGTGAGGTCGCCGCTCCGTTTGCCGATCCCAAAGTGGGAGCCGTCACCTGCCTCTACCGCGGCGTAGCCGCGGGCAGTCTGTGGTCGAAGCTCGAAGCCGCCGGCATGTCCGTCGAAATGACCTCCGGCGTCCTCACCGCCAATCTCCTCGAAGGAATGAAGTTCGCCCTCGGCCCCACCATGGCCGTCCGCCGCAGTTCCGTCCGCGCCATGGGCGGATTCGGTGTTCTCGGTCCCTATTGCTCTGACGACTTCCTCCTGGGCGCCAACGTCGCCGCCCAGGGTGAAACAGTCGTACTCTCCCATCACGTCATCGATCACATCATCCTCAACATCGGCTTCCTCGATTCCCTCCGCCACCAGACCCGATGGATGAAGTCCACCCGCTTCTCCCGTCCTCTCGGACACCTCGGCACCGTCCTTACCTTCAGCCTGCCCTTCGGCATCCTGTCCTGTGCCGCCGCTCTGGCCATGCGGCGACCCGCGCTCGGATTTGCGCTGCTCGCTTACAGCCTTCTCCAGCGAATGATCCTCGCTGCCTTCATGGCCTCCCGCGCCGTCCATGAACGCCAACTGCTGCGCGCCACTCTCCTCTACCCGCTCCGTGACCTGCTCGGATTCTTCTGCTGGGTCGCCGGCTATTTCGGCAGCACCATCCTCTGGCGCGGACGCCGCTACCGCCTCACCCGCGGCGGCCTCATGCACCCCGTCGCATCCCGCTCCCAGGAAGCCAAATCCGCCCTGACCGCCTGATCGCGCCTTCTCGCCGGTTGCTCATTCCCGCCCCAGGCACGAAGATAGAAGCTGCAACCATGACGTTCCGTTCCGCAGTCTCCCCCGTCCGCCGGCCCGTCGTATGAAGACGGCGGTCATCATTGGCGCCGGTCCCGCCGGGCTCACCGCCGCGCTCGAGTTGCTTCGCCGCTCCGACGTCCACCCCATCGTCCTCGAAGCCACCCAGCGCATCGGCGGCATCTCCTGCACCATTCGCCACAACGGCAACCGCATGGACATTGGCGGGCACCGCTTCTTCTCCAAATCCG
>DAHVZZ010000356.1:0-9727 GCA_027323785.1 Acidobacterium sp.
TCCCAAGGGACTTCATCCTCCACGCGGCGTTGCTGCGTCAGGGTTTCCCCCATTGCGCAAAATTCCCCACTGCTGCCTCCCGTAGGAGTCTGGACCGTGTTTCAGTTCCAGTGTGTCCGTGCGCCCTCTCAGGCCGGATACAGATCATCGTCTTGGTGGGCCATTACCCCGCCAACTAACTAATCTGCCGCGACCCCCTCCCCAAGCGAATTGCTCCTTTGACCCGTAGGTATTATGCGGTATTAGCCCGGGTTTCCCCAGGTTATTCCCCACTCGAGGGTAGGTTAGTCACGTGTTACTCACCCGTGCGCCGCTTTACTCATGGATTGCTCCACTTTCTCGCTCGACTTGCATGTGTTAGGCACGCCGCCAGCGTTGATTCTGAGCCAGGATCAAACTCTCGTTTGAAACCTGATGATTCCATCCGTCGACGGAGGTCTCCGGAGGAATCGGCTTCGCAGTGCTCGAAAGACCGCGAAGCTCTAACATTGTGAGAATGATCAAACCTGATCTTTTCGTATTCTCACGACTGGCATGTTCAATCTGATTGTCAAAGATCCTGAACGGTTGACCGCCTGAGCGGGCCGCTTTGGATCGAGTCCGCAACTTGTTTTCAACGAGTTGCGTGTCCCCGAACTTGTCGTGCCGTGTTTAGCGCGAACTTTTTAAGAGTATCAATCTCTCGCTGCCCTGTCAACTGTTTTTTTTACTTCCCGTTGACGGCCTGTTCGTCGCATTCCTGTATGCTCCCCGGCTACCCCGGCTCGCATATCTACGGCACCAAACTCTCAAAGATCTGCCATCGGGCACTGCCGGATGGGGGCGGCTGACCGCCCGCGAGAGATTCACCAAACGCGCCTCAGCGCATTCTGCTCTCGCCCTGCAAGGGATTTTTCTGTCGGACTTGGGAGCGCTCTTGCGCATCCCCTGCGATCAGACTGCTTCGCTTATCTCATCGTCGCGGTTTCAGCCGCATGCGAAGCCGTTCCCACTGCTTTCAATCGATTCTTACTCTAGCACGTTGGGCTGCTCTCTGCAATCCCGTATGCCTTGAACCGACTTCCTGATAGTACCGGGGCATGGGCTGTGTGGCAAGGCCACCACTATGTTGAAAACCCAATGAATCTGTTGAAAACTCGCCCCGAGCCTGTCTCCAGCGGGGATTCGGCGTTTAAACCCTGTGGATAGCAGCTCCGCCGTCACCCTCCAGCTGTTCTCCGCATGTCGTCCACGAGCCCTGCTCCCCATACACCACAGGCACGCCGCGAACCGCCCCCGGGCTTACCCGTTCCGCTGTCTGGGCATGTAGATGCAGGTGCGGAATGGTGGTATTCCCGCTGTTTCCGCATCGCGCCAGGGGCTGGCCCGCTGAGACCCACTCTCCGGGCCTCACCAGGATCGAGTCCCGTTCCAGATGGGCCAGAATCACGCAGGCATCAGGCCGCTCCGCCAACCGCAAGGACACATAGTTGCCCGCCGGGGCAGCCACATCCCGCAGCAGGCGCCGCGAAGCCGGCTTATCGGGGTACCCGTCCTCCACGTAAGCGACCGTTCCGTCCACCGGAGCCAGCACCGTGCTGCCGCGGCTGGGCGCATCCAGGCGAATCCAGTCCACCGCGAACCACTGATCGACGGCTGCCAGGTGATGGTTGCGCGCCGCCGACGGCCCGGTCCCCAGCGCCTTCCAGCGTCCTTCAAAAGGCGCGGCCAGACGGATCGGCGCCTCTTCTGCCCAGCGTCTTTGCCACGCCGTGCGCAGCCGCATCGACTCCCGGAAGTTTCGCACCAGCAGAACCGCCGCCCCCGCCTCGATCAGCAGCCCGGCAACGCCAGCAAGGGTTGGCAGATGCAGCCCTCCGGCGGCGATCTGCGCCAGCAGCAGCCAGAACCCTCGAAAACCCCAGCGTGCCCGGCGAGCCTGGAATCCCACCGGCAGCGCCACCGCGGCGATAAAGAAGGCCGGGGATAGCAGCTCCGCCCACCCCAGCCAATCCCGCGTGATTTCCGGCAGCGTTCCTGTCATGCTCGCGAAGGTCAGTGCCTCACGATCAGCCCCAGGTCCGTCAGGCCGTTCACAAAGAACTGCATGGCCAGCGCCACCAGCAGCAGCCCCATGATCCGCACCAAAATGCGGATGCCGGTTTCGCCCAGCAGCCGGCGCACGCGGTCGGCGGCATTCAGCACCACAAAGCTGGCCATGGCGGTGACCGCGATCGATACCAGAATCGCCAGCATCTGCCAGTGGTCCGGCGCCTCCCCCACCAGCACCATCACGCTGGAGATGGCGCCCGGCCCGGCCAGCATGGGAATGCCCAGCGGCACGATGCCCGCGTCTTCCTTGGCCGCCGCCTCCTGGGTCTCGTCCGTGGATTCCTGCGTGGGCGAGCGCTTCGCCTCCAGCATGTCGATGCCAATCAGCAGCAGAATGAGGCCGCCGGCAATCTCGAACGCCGGCAGCTTGATCCCGAAGAGGCTGAAGATGTACTGGCCCGCCAGCGCGAAGGCGGTGAGCACGATAAAGCAAGTCACCGCAGCCTTCCACGCCATCCGCCGCCGCCGCCGCGCGCTCACCCCGGAGGTGATGGCGATAAAGGAAGGGATCGCCGCGAAGGGATCCACCAGAAAAAAGATGGAGCTGAGCGCCAGCAGCGAAAAGCGCACGTAGGTCGAGTGCAGCGCCTGTTCCGCCGCAGCCGCTGGCGACACCCGCAGACAAAGTTCCACCGCCGGCCGCAGCCCGGTAACTGTTTCCACAGCTTCAAGCACACTTTGAATGTATCGCAGGAGCCGCCTGTCGCCGCCAGGCCTGCGTCAAAAGATGCCCTCGCCGGAGTCTGCGCGCCGCCTACCCACCTCCGGGCGCAGCCCGGCATGACAACGCCTTCACCCAATCTTCAGTTTTCTGAATTATCCTTGGGGCGCGTTTTATTTCAAAAGGAGCACGCTGCTGTGAAGAAACTTCTCCGTCGCCTTGCGCCCGCCGTGGCTCTCTGCGCGCTGGTTCTCGCGCCGTCGTCGCTGCGCGCCCAGGGCCCGTTTCACGTCGAGCATGTCTGGAAAATCGGCGGCTCGGGATTCTGGGACCACATGACCATCGCGCCCCACACCCACAAGCTTTACCTCACCCACGGCGATCGCGTGGACATCGTCAGCACCACCACCGGAAAGAAGCTGGGGGCCGTCACCGGTCTGGATGGCATCCACTGCGTCGTCTTCTCGAGCGATGGCATCCACGGCTACATCACCGACGGCGGAGCCAACCAGGTGGCCGTCTTCAACCGCCGCACCGACAAAATCGTCAAGCGGATCCCGGTCGGCAATCACCCCGATGGCGCCGTCTTTGAGCCGGTCACGAAAACCGTGTGGGCCTTCGACGGCGGCAGCAACACCGTCAGCGTCATCTCCACAAAGACCAACACCTTAGTCGCCACCATTCAGCTGCCCGGAAGGCCCGAGTTTCCGGTTGCCGACGGCCGTGGCGACGTCTTCGACAACATTGCCAGCACCAGCCAGATCGTGCACTTCAACGCACGCACGCGCAAGCTGGTCAACACCTGGTCGCTGGCTCCCTGCCAGCATCCCTCCGGGCTTGCCATCGATCCCGCCCACAACCGGCTCTTCTCCGTCTGCCACAACGGGATGATGGCGGTCGTCGACGATCGGAATGGCAAAGTTGTCGCCACGCCGGCCATCGGCGAGGGTCCCGACGCCGCCCGTTTCTCCGCAGCCGACCAATTCGCCTTCAGCTCCAATGGCGGCAGCGGCACGCTCACCGTGGTTCGCGAGGACTCGCCGGATCGCTACACCGTGGTGCAGAATCTGCACACCGAGATGGGCGCTCGCACCATGGCCCTGGCGCCGGATGGTTCCCACCTCTACCTGGTGACGGCGAAATTCGGCCCCCGGCCTCCCGCCACTCCCCAAAACCCGCATCGCTGGCCCTCGATCCTTCCCGGCAGCTTTCAGGTCATCGTCGTCGGCAAATAGTGCGTTGCCGGCACTGGCCCGCCGTCGAACCTGAAGGCAAAACAGAACCCTGCCACCTGGCGGGGTTTTGTTTTGCCTCCGAGCGTCGGAGCGCTGGCTGGCGAAGCCCGCCCCCATCGCGGGGCGGTGAGCCGGCCCCTTCCGTCCTGTCGCAGACTTTTGCCGGCCCGGCTTCGGCAGGAACCGCGCGGGTCGCACCGCGCAGGGCGCACCAATGCAAAAGGCCGCCATTGCTGGCGGCCTTCTGTGCTTCAGTTGGTTTTTCCTGCCCGGCTTACTGCCCCGCCACAGGCGATACATATTCCGTCGCGTGGTTGCCGTGCGGAATCACCGCAACGCAGGTCGGTTTTCCATTGATCGGATACGGCTGCAGCTGAGTTTCGCTCAGCAATCCCGTGTTCGGATTCAGCAGCGCCCCGCCCAGATACGACCCAAGGTAATCCGATGTGTACACGAATCGGCCCAGCGCCGGATCAATCGCAATGCAGGTGGGCCCAGGCGCGCCCGAAGGATGCGTCGGTGTTGCGGCTGCCGAAGGCGTCCCCGTCGCCAGCGAAAGCGTGTACTGGCTGATGTCCGCCGAGTTGTAGTTGGTGACGTAAATGTACTGGTCCCGCGGATCCACCACCACATCCACCGGGAAAGTCCCTGTGGCAAACGGCCCATTGTTCAGCGGATAGAGCACTCCACCGGTCTGAATGTCATACGCGATCAGCTCGTTCTGAATGCTGTCGGTCGCATACAGGAAGCGGCTGGTCGGATCGATCGCCATCCCGGTCGGCGTCGTTCCCGCCGAAAACGGGCTTCCGGCGATCGGCGTCAGCGCACCGTTGGCCGCAATCGAGTAGCCGGAAATCGTGCCCTGCACCGGGCATCCGGCCGGCGTCTTCGGCAGCGCGGCGGTCGTCGGCGCGGACGTCGTCACCACCACCGAATTCGTGTTCGTCACGTAGACATAATTGTCATTTGGAGACACCGCAACGTCCGCCGGGAAGCACTGCAGCGGCATGTACGCCATCCCGCCATTCACGATCGGCGAACCCAGAGAGCCATCCGCGTTGATCGGATAGGTCAGCAGCTCGCCCGGCCCGGGATTCGCGTCGCTGTAGCCCGCCTGGTAATAGTCCACCACGAACAGCAGCGTCCCCGCCTGGTTCATGGCCATGGCCACAGGCTCCAGGCCCGGCGTTGTATAGGTCTTGAAGTTGGCCAGCGATCCGTCCGTGTTCACGGCAAGGACGGCAATGTTGTTGCTGTCGTGATTGGCCACATACAGGTGCTGCTGGTTCGGCGCAGCCACCTCCGCCACCGGGTTCGCGCCGTCCGAGGAGTACGGCGATCCGGTCACTTCAGTCAGCACGCCCGACTGCGAATCGACGTGGTACGCGACCACCTGCCCGGAGTTCCCGCTGCTGGAAGTGTTGGACGTGACATACACATAGTCGATGGTGTGGCTCGGATTGCATGAGGTGGTCCCCAACGCGATTGCCACGCTCGCTGCCGATGCCAGAAGCCCCTGGCCGATTCTCTTCAACTTCATGCTCTTCCTTCGTCCCTCACGGGAGCCAAGTTTCGGGATCGTTCCCTTCCCATCATGGAAATCCTGCATGCATTCCGCCATCGGTTCCCGCCTACAGCCCCTGCGGGTTTCCGGGGTGCGCTACTCCCGCCACACAGGTCGGCTGTCCCGCCGTCGGATAAGGCTGATTCATATTCGTAATCAACCCTCCCGTCGTCGGATCCAGCAACAGTCCGCCCACCTGGTTCCCTGTATAGTCGGCAATGTACATGAGCCGGCTGGTCTCGGGATCGACGAGGAGACATAACGGACCCGACGCTCCCGAACTGGTGGTCGTCAGCGGTACCGGAGTCCCCGTATTGAGCGAGTAGGAGCTGATCGATCCGTCCTGATAGTTGGTGACATACAGGTATTTGCCCGTACTGCCGGTGTTGACCACCAGCGCGCCCATCGGCATGGTCCCTGTAGCCACCTGCGACGCCAGACTGAGCACCCCTCCGGAGCCAATCGTGTACGTATCCAGCAGGTTCCGAATCCCGTCTGTTACGTAAAGCGCCGCGTTATCGGGATCGGCAATAATACCGGTCGGCCCCGCACCGGCGCCCGCGCCGAACGGACTGCCCGCGATGGGCGTCAGCCCTGTGACCGTCTGCGCTCCACCGGTTGTCGTTCCGTCCACCTTAAAGCCGGATACGGTTCCGGAATCCGGGCAGGCTGTGGGCCGCGTGGGCACCGTGCCCGTTACAGGCGGCGAGCTGGTCACCACCACCGAGTTCGTGTTGGTCACATACAGATATCCGCCGTCCGGCGTCACCGCCAGGTTGGTGGGGAAACACTGCACGTCCCAGTAATTGGCCGTGCCCACCGTCAGCGCCGCTCCCAGGTGGCCGTTCTTCTGATCGATCGGCATCACCATCACGGCGCCCGGCCCGGGATTCAGATCCGTATAAGACGCCTGCCCCGGCGCCGCCGGCGCATAGTAGTCCAGAACGTACAGGTATGTGCCCGACGGGTTCATCGCCAGGGCCACCGGCTCCGTGCCCGGCGTGTTGACCGTCTGCAGCGGATACAGCTTACCGTCGATACCAATGGCAAACTCCACAATCGTGTTGTCGTCGTGGTTCGCCACATACAGGAAGTTGCCGTTGGGCGTGGTCACGTCGTAAACAGGATTGCGCCCCCCGGACGAGTACGGAGAATCGGGAATCTGGTACAGCGCTCCCGACACCGAGTCCACCTGATACGCGTTGATCTTGCCCGGGTCCTGCTGGTTGGCGGTGACGTATATAAAATCGATCGTGTTGCTGGCGCCGCACGAGGTAATCAACAGCGCCAGTCCCACGGTGGACGCGACCGCCAGCAGCCGCTTTGCCAATTGGCTCAACTTCATCGACTCCATTCCTGCTCGCATCAGTATGTGTTGGAGCTATACAGGCACCACGTCGGCGTACCCACTACGTTCCAGGTCGACCCCTTGGTCAGATTGCGCAGGTTCCCGGTCAGCGGATCGTACGCTGCGCCAGTCACCGTGCTGCTGCCCGCATCGGCCGTGTACATGTACTGGTGCGATGGATCTTCAAACACGCACACCGGCGTCGATCCCACCCCATACGTCGGCGGCGTCGACGGGGTCAGCTGTCCCGTTCCCGGCGTGACGTTAAAGATGGACAGCGCGCTGGTGGACTGGTTCAGCCCAGGCGACTGCGTATTCGCGACGTACAGATACTTCGTCTGGCTGTCCGTAGTCATCGCATCCATGCCCGCCGTGGTCGCATTGTTCGCGACGGCGCCGCCCGTCGCCGCCGACAGCAGCCCGTTCGCACCCGGCGAGAAGGTATAAATCTCGTTCGATCCGTTGTCCAGCACGTACAGCCACAGGCCGTTCGCACTAACCCCCAGATAGCTCATCGACGTGGTCCCGATCGGCTGCGAGCCCCCCGGAACCTGCGTCAGCTGACCGTTCGTGGCGCTGGCCGCATACGCATAGACCACCTGGTGCTGATTCGTCGCCGGATCATACGATTCGCCCGTATACAGGTAGTTCGAGTCCAGCTTGAAATCGATCGGACCGCACCCCAGCGGGAAATACGTGAGCGGCGTCCCCTGCGCGTTCTGCTGCTGCAGGTTCTGCAGCAGGAACAGGCGGCCCGTCGACGGATCCACCTTGAACACCGTGATGTCGCCTTCCGGCCGGTAAACATGGTCCGTGGAATCCCAGCACGGATACGCCGCCGACTGCGTCGGCGAACCCGGAGTCACATTCGGCGTCGGCCCCGGCTGGTATTCGTCCAGCACGTACAGATAGCTCCCGTCAATGCTCGTCGCGATCCGGAACGAACCTTCTCCCTGGCTGTAATAGGAATACTGGTAGGACAGATTGCCGCGCCCACCCACGCTGAACAGCGAGATGTTCGCACCCGACCATGTGATGTTTCCCGACGCGTCGGTCGTCGGCTTGCCCTCGTTCAGCACGTACAGGTACCGCCCCCCGTTCAGCAACACCGCACGGACAGGATCGTTGCCGCCCGAGCTGATTACGCCCTCCGGCCGCAACTGACCATCGTTATTGCTTTCGCGGTATGCCCCAACCTGGTTGTACTGCGAACCGGTGATGAAGATATACGCCTCGGTGTAGTTATAGTTGCAGGACTCAGCCCCAAATGTGAGTGCAAGGGTTGCCGCCAGAGCCAGAGCGACCCGGCCGAAATTCCGAAACTTCATGCGTTTCCTTCACGCCAGTTCGCCTCCGCGGCGTTCTGGACAAGCTGTAGGGATGATACCGGACAATTGTAAACGGAAATCCGGCCCTCCGCTCCCGGTCGCAGCGGCGGCGCCGCGATTCCTTCGCTGCCCCGCCGCCTGTTGTTGTTCGCTTCCTGTCCCGCACGGTGGTCTCCGGCGGCATCTTCATCTCGCCTTCAGCCGGAATCCTCGCCGCCCCCTCGCCATCCCGCCCTTCCGGCCGGAACCCTCCGGGCACGGAGCGGTCTACCTCGCTGCCGCGCACATTCGCTCATCTCTCCGGTTTCGTACCGGATCTGTGCCAACAGCTACCGCAAAGCCCCGTATAACGATCAATCTTCTCATGAGCGCGCTACTTTGTGCCGCGCGGAATCCGCCGCGGCCGAACCAGCTCGCCCGCCACAGCGCGGCCCTGCAGTCCACCAGGACCGCCGCCCGCGTTCCAGGCATCCGCCCGGCCGGCTCCTAGAAAATCCGCATGCGGATCGTCAGATACTTTTTGGGGTTCCTGCGAATCTCGGTCATCAGACCCTTCGTCTCCAGCATCACCTGGTCGGTGTGATCGTAGAGCGCCCGGTTCTGCATCAGCTGCCCCAGCGTTCCCTTGCCGCTGTTCATGTTCTGCAGCAGCGTGTCCATCTGGGTCAGAGTGTCGTTCAGCTTCGCCTGGAATTTCGGATCCTTCGCCAGCATCCCAAGGCTGCCCTGGCCCGCGTTGATCCGCGCCAGCAGCTCATTCAGATTCTTCGCCGACTCATTGAAGTTGTTGTACAGCTGATCGTCCTTGATCAGCTTGCCCACCGTCCCGTGCCCGGCGTTCACTGAGTCCACCATCTGATTCACGCCGCTGGTCGCCTTCATCAGGCTGTTGTAAAAGGCATCGCCCTTCACCAGCTTGCCGATCGACCCCTTGCCGCTGCTCACCTCGTTCACCAGATCCGAAAGCTCGTTCAGCGTGGTCAGCGCCTTATTGTAAAAAGCCTTGTCGTTGATCAGCATCCCGATCGAGCCCTTATCCGAGTTCAGCGTCGTCACGATGCTGTTCACCTGCGTCAGAATCGTGTTCACCTTCTGGATCGTGCCCTGCGTCGACTGAATCACGTCCTGCAGATTCGGCGTCTCCGTCGTCTGGATCACCGCCCCGTTCTGCACCGGCGGCCCCGTAGCACGGCGGCTGTCGATGTCCACAATGGTGTCGCCCAGCACTCCCACCGTCTCCAGGCTCGACTTCGAATCCGTGCGGATGTACTTCGCGCGCTCCGCCTTCACCCGCATCTCCACTTCCACCGGCGTCAGCCCTCGCGCAGGCACAAGGCGGATCGCCTTCACGTTCCCTATGGTCACGCCCTCCAGATTCACCGGAGCGCCAACCTTCAGTCCCGCTGCGTTCTCAAAGTAGGAGACGAGCGTGATATGGCCCGTCCAGAATCCGCCTGAGCCTCCCGACATCAGAAAGACCAGGGCGACGAGGGCCACCAG
>DAHVZZ010000360.1:0-8694 GCA_027323785.1 Acidobacterium sp.
TCGACAACGCCGTCCGCAAGACCCTCGACCGCGGCCAGCTGGAACTCCTCAAGAGCGGCAACCGCCAGCCCGTTCCCGTCACCACCCGCTACTACAGCCGCTGGCAGAAGAAGTTCTTCTTCACCGATACCGACGACAAGAGCCGCATGGAATTCCTCGCGCTCAAGGCTTACTGGCTCTCCGGAGTCCTCGGCGCCGGCCAGCCCGTCTGGATCGCCGATCCCCGCGATGCCCAGTACCTCAATACCACTCCCGAAGAGCTGGCGCGCATGGCTGCCGACCTCTCCCGCCAGGGCGTTCTCGCCCTCAACGGCGAATACGCCTCCGCCACCCAGAAGCTGATGAGCCTCAGCGAAGTCTATCGGGCAAAGCTCACCACCGCGCTGGCCGTCACTCGTCCCACCTTCAACGAAGAAATGCGCAGCGGTCACACCAATATGTAATCGTCACCCCGTCCTGCCTGTCCGGCGCGACGGGGTGAACCGCTCCGCTCCGCGCTTCAGTCCTTCACGCAGTTATGGCTCCGCGTAATAACCATTGCGCGTCCGGACTTTCACTCCCGGCCTGTCCACTTCGACCCGCAGGGCATGCCACACCAGGCCCTGCTCCGCGTGCTGCGGCGCAAACGTGATCTGGTACCAGCTCTCCGCCTCCGCCGCGCACTCCGCAATTTCTCCGGCAACATTATTGCTCCCTGCCAGCACCAGGCCCCCGCTGTGCGTCGCCAGAACCGGCAGGGCCAGCTTGCCTGAGGTCGCATCCCGGGCATTCAGCATCGGGCTCAGGTATCCCCGCCACTCCGTGTTCAGAAAGTCGTTCGCGTCAATCGGCCCGATCGGATCGACGGAATCCACAGTCATCTGCGATGCAATCAGCCATGCCGAGAGGTTCGCCCCGATCTCGAAAACCCTCTGTCTGAACGAGGGAGTCACCTGCGTTCCGGGGAACTCCATCATCGGCCATCCCGGAGAGATCCACACCAGCACCTTGCGCCCAGGCGTCTTCACCTGATTCCCCGCGATGGTGTGCAGCGCCTGCAGCGACATCTCCATACGCTCGAACGCCCCATAAAATCCACTGTGCTGCCCCAGCGCCCGCAGATACACCGGCTGCTTCTGCAATATAGCGGCCAGCTCGTTCCCGTTGCGCGTCGGTTCGTGCATCGCCTTCACGCCCTTGTCGGTCAGGAATGCCAGCTGCACCGGAACCGGCAGCCGCCCCTGGTTGCGCCGCAGGTAATCCTCCAGCAGCACCCGCATCGGGCTGATCTCATAGAACGACGCATTCACCTCATCGATGAGCAGAATCATCACCGGACTGTGCGCGGCTGAACCAGCTCCATCCACAAACTTGAAGGAGCGAATCGCCGCGGGCTTCCCATTATCCAACAGCGTGAAGTCCTGCTGTCCAAGACCCGTCACCGGAATCCCGCGTGCATTCGTGACGTTCACGTCCAGCGTAATCGAGCCCGCTTGCGGCGGGAACCCCGGCGGAAGCTCACGCGCCTTGACCTGCGCGGCACCCATACTGGAAACAAAGCACCCTAGAAACAGACAGCACCAACCCATGCGTTTCATGACTTTGCCCCTTTTCATAACTTCCGGGCTCTAACTACCCCCGCGGCGTTCCATGATTGCAGATAAGACAGCGCAAGGGGGAATAAGTCACCGCTGAGCAGGAGAAATCTTGTTAGCGGCAGCCGGCGAGTTGCTGCCCGGGCTCGCCGTGCTCTGCCCCGGCTTTTTGCCCATCTCTTCCTTTTTTGCGCCCGCCTGCGGCGTCCCGGCTGGGTTCGCCGTCCCCGGCGGGTTCATGATCCCGCCCGCCTGCGGCGTCCTCGCACCCGCCGACCCGGACACATTCGCACTCGCCGAGCCCGCGTTCGCCGAGCCCCCTCCGTTCGTCGACCCCGTCGCAGCACCACCGGCAGCCGCGCCCGAGCCTGTTCCCGGCTGCGCATTTCCCTGCGCCTGCGCTCCGCTCGACGCCGGTGCTGCGCCCGCCTGCGGCGTCATCGCCTCCGCGGCTCCCACGCTGCTCCCCGCCGGCGTCTGCATCCCCCCGGCATCAACCGGCGCACCCGGCGGCGGTGCCGGAGCATTCGGATTGTACGCGGGCCGCGGCGTCGCCACTGGCGCAGCCGCCAGATTCTCCGCCGCCAGCGTGATCTGGTTCACCACCGACGGATCGTCCCGCAGCTTCACATACAGCGCCCCGCCCTGCGGATGCGGCACCGGCAGAGCGAACCCCGGAAATCCGTCCGGAACCTGCACCGCGTCGCTGAACTTCGCATCGCTCGACACCGCATCCACCAGAAACAGATTCGCGCCGCTCAGCCGGCACTGCTGATTGGGCTGCGCCGGACACTTCAGCGTCTGCAGCGCCGGCAGCCGCACCAGCGTCGCCAGCGGCTGCCAGTCGCCGGCCGTCCCGTTCACAATCACCCGGAACTGCAGCGGCCCAAACGCCGACGAGCCAAACGCCTTCGCCGGATCCAGCGTCGCCAGCGCCACCGTGGAGTTCTCCAGCGTCAGTCCGCCGTTGTCCAGGCTCAGCTTCGTCGAAAAAACATCGTCCGCCGTCGCTACCTCGATCTGCTCGTCGCGCCGGAACGTCTTCGGCGACTGCGCGTGCAGCGAGAAGCGCAGCATCGCATCCTGCGGCACCTCGTCCGGATTCGACAGCTCGATATTGCTCCCCGCGCTCGACGCCGAGGGCTGCACGCTCTTCCCCATCAGCGTCGCTTCCGGCCGCGGCGCGTCCACGCTCGCCTGCACCGTCAGCATGCGTCCGTCCGCCAGCATCACTTTGGCTTTGCCGGCCTCGCCTTCCGTCAGCTTGGCCGCGCCCTTGGTATCCGCGGTCGCCAGCACCAGCCCGTTGTTCGGCGTCGATCCCGTCTTCTTTGGAGTGAACGTCACGCCCTGGAAAATCAGGCTCGCCACCTCCGCCAGCTCGCTCCCCCGCAGAACCCCCTGCGTGTCTCCCGCATGAACCGTGAAGCTCTGTAGCCGGCTCGCCGCCGCAAAGGCGTGCAGCGGAATCGTCTGCGCCGTCAGCGTCCCGTACTGCCGCACTTCCAGCAGCAGCGGCCCCGGCTTCGCATCCTTCAGCGGCACCGTCACCGCCAGCTGCCCGTTGGCCGCGGCCTTCCACTTCGTCTTCACGGCCTTCCCGCCGGGCTCCTTCATCAGGATCGTGTCCACGCAGCTGGCGTCGTCCGCCGTCAGATGCAGCGTGTTCTCCCGCCCAACAATCAGCGAATCGCGATCCGCATCGGCCACCTCCCAGTGCTGCGCATGCGTGTTCTGCAAATGGAACGTCGGCCCCTGATACTTCGAAAAGCCCCAGTACCCCACCAGCGATGCGTCAATCGTGTTGGCGAAATCCCCTGACTTCAGATTCCCGCCCTCCAGCACCAGCCCGCCCTTTTCCGCGTCCGCCCGCAGCGGCTCCTCCACATATTTCCCGCTCTTCGTCTTCAGCCGCAGCATCGTGCCGTGCGCGTAGCGCGTCGAGAAAACCAGCGGAGCCCCATCCACCGCCAGCACCAGCGAGCTCTTCTCCGCACAGTAATTCTGTTGCGAATCCACCGGATGCAGCGGCGGCGGCTGCGATCCCTCCACCGCCGGCAGCGCCGTCACCAGCACCGACTTCGGATTGTGGAACGACGGCGGCGTGTTCAGCATCAGCGCCATGTCTCTTCCCCGCTCCGCCGCCATCGCCGGAATGTACTGGTACTGCGCCGTGCGAAAACTATTCAGGATGCGCGCCAAATCCATCGCCGATCCCACATACGCGCTGTAGTACCCGAAACTCGCCTGCGGGGTGTAACTCAGCTGCGCCGACAAATCCGCCGCCGGCCCCGACGTCAGCGCCTGCACCACCGACTCGCTGTGCCCGTCGCTCAGAATCATCGTGTTCTGCCCCTGCGTCAGGCACGCCGCCTGCAGTACCGGAATCTTCTGCAGACACGCGGCATCGATCTTCATCCCCAGGCTCCGCGCCAGCATCGGCGTCGCCGCCGCCAGCTTCGCCGGCGATTCCGCATTCAGCCGCCGAATCGCCGCAAGATACGCATCCAGCCGCGTCCGGTCCAGCATCGCCTGGTTCAGATCCTGCGACGCCCGCACAAACGCCCCCGGACGTCCCCGCACCGCATTCACCAGCGTCCGGTAGTCCCCGCCCGTCTCCGGCGCAAGAAATACCACCACCTGTTCCGCGCCCTTCGGCACCGTCACCGTCATCCCCTGGTTTTCCCGGCGATGCTTCCACGTCTCCTGCGCGAAAAACCACTTCTCCGGCGGCGGATTCGTCGATCCCCGCAGAAACGCCGTCACCAGCAGATAATGCGCGCCCTGCGCCTCGGGAAAATCCGCCCGCACCCAGATCTTGTCCCCCGCTGCCAGATTCGGCACCTCGTCGATCGGCAGCGTCTTCCCCCCGCGCGTCACCTTCACCTCAAGCTGCGGACCCGCCAGGTCGAATGGAGCCGCACCCGCCCACGCGGACACTGCCACGCAGCACACCAACACCGCAACACACCTGTAAATCGCTCGCATCACCATATATGCATTGCTCGGGAGCAGCAGCCCGATCGCGAAAACCCTCTCCAGTATCCCTATTAAACGCGCTTCGCAATAAAACGTCGTGCCCCGCCTGTCCCGCGGCACACCACACAGTAATGTTTTCATCGCCCCGGCAAATTCTGCGTGAATGCGGGACGGAAATTGCCACACGGTGCTCAAATTCCGCACCTTCAGCGCGTGTTTCCAGCCACCCCCTGCAAACCACCCGCCATTCCAGCCGCTTCCCCCCTCACCGGCTGTGGGAAACCTCTGCCCCTCCCCGACTCTCCTTCCCGACCCTGCCTTGAAACGCTCTCCCTGCCCCGAAACCCGCTCCCTGTACGATGAGAGCAATCCTGACGGATGCCACCCCCTCCATGCCGCCCATCCCAAATCCCCATCTGGAGTCCCTCAGCCTCACCCGCCAGTCGCCCCTGCTTCCCGGCGCTTTCCTTCTCCGCGACGTCAGCTTCACCGTCGCCCGCGGCGAAACCCTCGCCGTCGTCGGACCCAGCGGCGCCGGCAAAAGCTCCCTCCTGCGCCTGCTCAACCGCCTCGATGAGCCCTCCAGCGGAACCGTTCGCCTCGACGGCCAGGACACCCAGACCCTGCCGCCCCAGCAACTGCGCCGCCGCATCGGCATGATGATGCAGCGCCCCTACCTCTTCCCCGGAACCATCGCCGCCAACGTCGCCTACGGTCCCGCCCAGCGCGGCGAAGCCCTTCGCTCCGAAAAGATCGACCTGCTGCTCGAATCCGTCGGACTCGCCGGCTACGCCCAGCGCGACTCCTCCACCCTCTCCGGCGCCGAGGCCCAGCGCGTCGCTCTTCTCCGCGCCCTCGCCAACAATCCCGAGATCCTGCTGCTCGACGAGCCGACCTCCGCTCTCGACCCCGCCGCCCGCGAAAGCGTCGAGTCCGCTCTCGAAGACGTCATCCGCGCCCGCCGCCTCACCTGCATCTGGGTCACCCACAGCCGCGAGCAGGCCCGCCGCGTCGCGGATCATGTCCTCGCCCTCGACGCCGGCCAGGTCGCCGCATGCGGAACTCCCCAGGAGGTGCTCCGTGACGCATCCGACTAACCTGACTCACCTCGTGCACATCACCCCTCAGCTACGGCATGGCATCCTCGACTGCGCCATTGCCGGCGGCCTCGCCCTGCTCGTTCTGCTGCTCGCCCGCCGCCGCGCTCCCGGCCTGCTCCGCGAGCTGCCCCTCGCCGAATTCCGCGGCCTCGTTCAGATTCTCGCCGTCGGCGCCATCCTCGCCTTTCTGCTCCACGGTTCCCGCTGGCTCGCCGTCCCCGTCCTCGCCGGAATGGTGCTCGCCGCCGCCGACATCGTCCGCCGCCGCGCCAAACGCATCCCGCGCCCCTTCCCCATGATCCTCGCCGCCATCCTCTGCGGACCCGGCAGCGTCCTCGCCCTCATGGCCGCCCTGCGCGTCATTCCCCTCAGCATCGATATCCTGGTTCCCGTCGGCAGCATGGTCATCGCCAACACCATGAATACCCTCTCGCTCTTCCTCGATCGCCTGCGCGGCGAAGTCCTGGCTCACACCGGCGAAATCGAGTCCGCCCTGGCCCTCGGCGCAACCACCGATGCTGCCCTCCAGCCCGGCCTCCATGCCGCCTTCCGCGCCTGCCTCATCCCCTCCATGGACAACATCCGCTCCCTCGGCATTGTCTGGATTCCCGGCATCATGGCCGGCATGGTCCTCTCCGGCAGCTCGCCCGTCTACGCCGCCCTCTATCAGTTCGTGGTCCTCACCACCGTCTTCTCCGCCGCCTCGCTCACCTGCTTCGTGGCCAGCCATCTGGTCGCAGCCCGGCTCTTTTCCAGGCACGAACAGCTCCTGCTCCGCGGCTGAGCCATCCCGCAACACCGCCCTACCCGGCAGCCTTCAGCAGCGCCTGCTCTTCATCCGGACTCCGCGGCATTCGTTATCGTGCCCCGCCCGCGGCGCGTTCGAGTTTGAACGCGGCCGCCTGGAAGTCGCCGCGCAGTGCGAGTTGCACTCCCTCGCTCATCCACCATCTTCCGCTCGCCACCGCGGGAGTACCCGGAGCCGCATGGCCGTCCATCATCCCAAAGCTGTATTCGGCCGCCGGATCCAGCCCACGCAGATAAATGCGCGGATAGGGATTGCCCATCCGGCTGGACTGCAGGAAGGCAAACACGACCGCCTCGTTCCGGCTCGTCGCAACCGACTCCGTCACCGAATAGTTGCTCCCATGCAGCGGCGAAATCAGCCGATACAGCGACCCGTGCTGCACCGTCCCGCGGATGGTCTTGTACTGGGCCACCAGCTTCTTCGCCGTGGCAAATTCCTGCGGCGTCCACTTGTTCAGATTCGCGCCTATCCCCAATGACCCCTGCATCGCCGAAAGAAATCGATACGTCAGCGATGTGGACCGGTTATCCATCCAGCTGGGCGAATCCGTCACCCACGCCATCATCACTCCCGGCGTGTACGCATAACTGAACCCATTCTGGATCGTCAGCCGGTCGAAGGGATCGGTGTTGTCCGAAGTCCACACCTCGTCCGTGTAGCGAAGTATCCCCAGATCCACGCGTCCCCCGCCCCCCGAGCAGGCTTCGATCTCCACATGCGGATGGCTGGCCCGCAGCTCACGCAGAATCGCGTACAGATTCCGGATGTACTTCACGTACACTTCCTGCTCCTGGTCGTTCGGAACCGAAGGCCACCCCGGCTCCGACCAGTTGCGGTTGTAATCCCACTTCAGAAAGTCGATCTTGTTGTCCGTAAGCAGCTTGTTGAGAACGCCGTAAACATAGGCCTTCACATCGGGCCGCGCCAGATTCAGCACCAGCTGATTGCGCTGCTCCGAACGCGGACGTCCCGGAAAATACAGAACCCAGTTCGGATGCTCGCGATACAGCTGGCTGTCCGGATTCACCATCTCCGGCTCCACCCAGAGGCCGAAATCCATCCCCAGCGAATGAACCTTGTCGATCAGCGGCCCCAGCCCGTGCGGAAATTTCTGCGGATTCGGATACCAGTCGCCCAGCCCGGCATGATCGCTGTTGCGCTCCCCAAACCAGCCGTCGTCCATCACAAACCGCTCCACCCCGATCCGCGCCGCTTCCTCCGCCAGCTTCTCCTGCCCGGCTTCCGTCACATTGAATCCCGTCGCTTCCCAGGAGTCATACAAAACCGGCCGCGGCCGCGGATCCGGACGCTCGGGAACAATCGATGCCAGCTCGAAGCGGTCCAGCAGCCGCGATGCTCCCCCAACCCCGTCGCGTGTATACCCTCCATAAAAAACCGGCATCTGCAGCGACTGCCCAGGCTTGAGCAGATAGGAAAAATCAAACGGATTGAAGCCGCCGGTCACCCGCACCTGCTTCCGCTGGCTCTGCTCAATCGCGATGCGCCACGATCCGCTCCAGGCCAGAGCGCCGAACCACACATTGCCGTGATCCTGATCCAGGTGGTCTCCGCGCTCAATGGCGAACCACGGATTGTTGTGGTGGCTCGTCGTTCCCCGCCGGCTCTCCAGAATCACCTTGCCCGGATGCATCGCCTCATGCTGCAAATTGAACTCGTCGGCCCAGTGCCCGGTGAGATAGTAGAGCTGATAGTCGCTCGCGGCCGGCAGGTTCCAGGTCGCCGAAGCCCCCTGTTCAATCGTCAGCGGCTGCGATGTCCGGTTCTCGATCCGCGCCGTGCGCGCCAGTATCCCCGTCGTCGGGTCCACCTTATAGGTCAGTGTCGCAAAGACCGCGCGCGAAATATCCTTCATCGTGATCTTCAGCGTATCTCCGGCAATCCGGTAGGAAACGTAGCGCAGCACCAGGTCGCGGTTCCCGTCCGGAAACGTGACCTTCACATCCGGCACGTTGTAGAGCCCGCCGCCCCACGCAACGTATTCCTGCGGAGTCGTATTGATCGAAGGCTGAAACGACGCGATCCCCGGAACAGAGTGCGCCGCCGGAAACGAATCCGACGGCCTCAGTCGATTCCCCCAGTACAGCGTCTGCAACTCGCCCTTCTCATTCACGCCGAAAATATAGGACACCGCACCGGCATCGATCCGGAATACCCGGGTCCGCGCATCGTAGCGGATGGGTGCCGATGCTGCCGATGCCGGCTGCGCAGCGGC
>DAHVZZ010000320.1:0-3440 GCA_027323785.1 Acidobacterium sp.
GAGCACGACGGCAGCTACAAGCAGGAATCGATGCCGCGCTACCACGCCCGCGATGTCGCCGTCATGCGGGCGAAGCTCGCCGGTGCCGCCGTAGTGCTGGGGTCGGCCACCCCGTCGCTGGAGACCTGGAACAACGCGGAGCGGGGCAAGTACCGGCGCATCGAAATGCGGGAGCGGGTGAATGCGCGTCCGCTGCCGGAGGTGCGGCTGCTCGACATGCGGCGGGAGTTCGAGGAGACCGGCAAGGAGCAGCTCTTTGCACGGGCGCTCACCAGTGCGACACAGGAAGCGCTGGAGCGCGGCGAACAGGCCATCATCCTGCTCAACCGCCGGGGCTACTCGTTTGTCGTGGTGTGCCGGGCCTGCGGAGAAAAGATGGAGTGCGAAAACTGCTCCATCGCTCTCACCTATCACAAGCCCGTGGCTGAGGGCGAAGGCCGCGCCGCCGGCCATCGCCTCGAATGTCACTACTGCGGTTACACAAGAACGGTCCCGAAAAAGTGCCCGAAGTGCGAGAGTGAATACCTGTACTTTCTCGGAGCGGGCTCCCAGCAGGGCGAGGAGCGGCTCCAGGAGATCTTCCCCCAGGCGCGAATCGGCCGGATGGACCGCGACACGGTTCGCGGCCGCGGCGACATGGAGCGCCTGCTGATGCGTCTGCACTCCGGCGAGATCAACCTCCTGGTTGGAACGCAGATGATCGCCAAGGGCCACGATATCCACGGCGTGACGCTGGTCGGCGTGGTGGGCTGTGACTATGCCCTCGGCCTGCCGGATTTCCGTGCGGCCGAGCGCGTCTTTCAGTTGCTCACCCAGGTCTCAGGCCGCGCCGGGCGCGGCGACCTGCCCGGGCAGGTCATCGTGCAGACGTATCATCCCGACCACTATGCGGTTCAGCTGGCCGCGAAGCACAACTATGAGGCCTTCGCCGAGCGCGAGCTGCGCTTCCGCCGCGCCATGCACTATCCGCCCTATGCGGCTCTGGCCAACGTGGTCCTGCAAAGTCCGCGCCTGGAAGAGGCCGCGGGTTGGGCGGCGGAGCTCGGCCGCTGGTGCCGCGACACCACCCTCGAAGGCGTCCGCGTGCTGGGTCCTGCCAGCGCGCCCCTGGCGAAGATCAAGCGGATTTACCGCTTTCACCTCGTCATGAAGGCCACCAAACGCGGATCGCTGCAGAAGGCTCTGCGGGCGCTGGTGAGACACGCGGAGGCCGCCGGCATTCCGCGCGCCGGGCTGGTCGTGGATGTGGACGCAGTCAGTCTGATGTAAATCCCAATGCCGGGTAGAATGGGTACCACCGCTCAGGCGGGTGCGCGGATGTGCGCCAATATGACACGAACGTCATCCGCAGGTACCCACCTCCGCCGAGCCGGAGTGAAAAAAGTAGTGACAGCCGTATGCCTGATGTGTCATTCAGGAGTAGCTATTTACGGAGCGTAAGCAAGGTTGCGGAAGCCGATCCAGACGCTGCTGACCCTCGCCGGTCTGATGGCGGCCTCGCTTTATTCAGCGGGGGCCGCGGGCGCGGCGCTCCATGGGGCCCCCAATGGCGAAACCCTGACGACGGTTGCGCAGATCCGGGCCCTCTCGCCCGCGCAGGCGGCCCAGGGCATGCCCGTCGAACTGCATGCGGTCATTACCTACTACGACGCCACGGAAGGACAGGTCTTCGTCCAGGATTCCACGGGCGGCATTTTCGTCTTTATGCCCGCTCATCCTCCCCGGCTGCAGGCCGGGGACGCCGTTCTGCTGCGCGGTAAAACCACGCCCAGCTTTGACACCAATTTGCAGGTCAGCTCGGTCCGGCTCCAGGGAAAGGGTCAACTGCCGAAGCCCGTGGCCGCCACCTGGACGGATCTCATGCGGCGCGGCCTGGATTGCCGCTACGCGACCCTCACCGGCATCGTACGTTCGGCCACCCGGCAGTATGCGAACACCTCTGATGGAGGAGCCACCGGGACCGGCGAATACCTCATGCTGGACCTGCAGATGGAAGGCGGTCCGGTTCTCGTTCACATGGAAGGTGTAGCCGGAGTCAATCCGGAAGCGCTGCTGAATTCCAAAGTGCGCATGGAAGGAGTCGCCGGAGGAATCTTCGACGGCAAGTTCCAGCGGACGGGAGTGGAATTGTGGATGAGCTCGGCAAAGTACATGCAGGTGCTCAAACCCAGCCCGACCAGGGTAGCCGATCTGCCCCTGACCCCCATTTCCACCATCCTGTCGCATTCCTATGTCAAGGACGAAAGCCAGCAGGTGCGCGTGCGCGGCAGTGTCACCTTCTACCAGCCGGGCCTGCAAATGGTCGTCGAGACGCCCCGGCGGAGTTCCGTGCTCGTCAGGAGCTATTTCCAGTCGCCCCTCCGCATGGGCCAGGTCGTGGACGTGGTCGGCTATCCGGACATGGGCCAGAATTCCGAGGCCATCACCGACGCGACCGTGCTCTCCGAATCGAAGATCGAGCCAATCAAACCGGTGGCCGTCGACTGGGACGCCGCCATGAAGGGCCAGAACCCCTACGATCTGGTCTCCATGGTCGGCGTTGTCGCCGCGCAAATCCATGAGGAGCACCAGGACACGCTGGTCATCCGCACCGGAACGCATGCCTTTTCGGCCGTCCTGCGCAGGACGGTGTGGAATCAAAATTTCGATCGTCTCACCCTGCCCCGCTATGCCGTCGGCAGCAGGGTCCGGGTCACCGGCGTCTGTTTTGTGCATTCCGGCGGACCATGGAACACCCCGCTGTGGTTTGAACTCGAAATGAACTCGCCGGGCGATGTCGTGGTGCTGGCGTCCGCGTCCTGGTGGAACGTGCAGCACCTGCTCTATGTGAGCGCCGCTCTGGTCCTTCTCATGCTGGGCGCCCTGCTGTGGGTTCTGCTGCTCAAGAGCAAGGTGCGGCGACAGGCCGAGCAGATTCGGCTGCGGATGGAAGATGAAGTGGCGCGCGACCGGCGTACCGCCATGCTCGAAAAAGAACGCGGCAAGGTCCTCGAAGCCATCAACATCATGGACGACCTGGACGCCGTCCTGCGCATGATCCTGCATCTCATCGCTTCCCAGCTGGAAGGCCAGGCCTGCTGGTGCGAGTTGGCGGACGGTAAGCGGGTCGGAGTCGATGCGCCGAAAGAGGCATCCGCCGTGCAGGCTCGGCGCGACATTTTCAAAGGCAGCGGCGAACGCCTTGGCACCCTCGTGGTTGCCGGAGCCGATGCTTATCACAGCCATGCCGGTGAGGTGATGGAGATTGGCGCCAGCCTCATCGCCCTCGCGATTGACCGCCAGGGCATGTATGAGACCCTCGTGCATCGCTCCCAGTACGACCAGCTGACCAACGCGGCCAACCGCTTCCTGCTGGAGAGCCGCCTGGACGAAGCCTTGTCTCAGGCGGGCCGGAGCGGCGGCCGCTGCGGCTTGGTCTACATCGACCTCGACCATTTCAA
>DAHVZZ010000327.1:0-7676 GCA_027323785.1 Acidobacterium sp.
GCAGATCCTCGACCGAGTAATCCCGCAGGTCCACGCCATCCAGCAGAATCTGCCCTTCCGTCGGGTCATACAGCCGCGTGATCAGCTTGACCACGGTTGTCTTTCCCTGCCCGTTTTCCCCAATCAGCGCGATCCGTTCCCCCGGCTCGATGCTGAAGTTGAAATCCTTCAGCACCATGCGCTGGGTTCCCGGGTAGGCGAACGAGACATTGCGGAATTCAAATCCCCGGCGGATGGGTTTGGGCGCGGGCAGCGCATTGGGCTTGTTCTGCACCGTCGGCTTGATCTCGAAGAAGGCAATCAGATCCGTCAGGAACAGCGCCTGATCGGCGATCCCCGATGCGGTCGAAAACGCCTGCTGGAAGTTCGAGCTGGACTGCTGGATCGCCTGCGTGACCAGCACGAAGGCCCCAATATTCGGATACTGCCCGGAAACCGCCTGATAGATCGCGAAAATGTAAGCGCCGTAATAGCCGATCGTGCTGATCAGAGACAGCAGACCGCCCCAGATCAGCCGCTTATTGGCCAGTGCCACATTTTCTTCATAAATCCCCTGCGACAGCTCGCGGAATCGGCCAGTAAAGTAGTCGCTCAAGTTGAAGAGTTTCAGCTCTTTAGCGGATTCCTTGCTGCCGCCCACCTGCCGCAGGTAGTCCATGATCCGCTTGCGAGGGGTTTGGTTGAAGTTCTTCTGGTAACCCAGAAAGGCGAAGTGCGTCTCCCCCACAAATGAGGGCAGCACGCCCGCGATCAGCGGCAGAACCATCAGCGGCGAGCGGTAAATCAGCACCGCGCTCCAGATCAGCGTCATGATGATCTGCTGGAAGAGCCGCCCCATCTGCTGAATCATCGCCAGACGGTCCGTCGCCTGCACCCGTGCGCGTTCCAGCCGGTCATAATAGGCCGGGTCCTCGTAGGTCGTCAGATCCAGCTTCGCCGCCTGCTCCATCACCTGGACGCTGATGTGATTGGTGTAACGGTCGGCCAGAATCTGGTCCGAATAGTCCATGGCGCGGCTCAGGATGCCGCTAAAAAGCGCCAGACCCACTTCCGCGGCCACCAGCCACCAAAAGTGGTGGAGCGGCGGCTTGTGTTCGATGGAGAGCGTCACGCCGTAGACGATCCGCGCCGCCACAATGCCGATGCCCAGCGAGGTAACCGGCTGAACCACGCGCAGCACCAGGCCCCAGGTTACTGCGGAACGGCCCGAGTTCCACATGATTTTCAGAACCGGCGGTACGTTGCGCAGGGCCTGCACCCTGTCTCGCCACGCGTTTTGGGAACCCGTGTTACTTTTGCCGCTCATGCGTTCACAATTGGGAGAAAAGCCGACCCTGGCCGGACGGCGCAGAATTGCCGCGGCACCACGCCAAAGTAGTGGGTTGGATGCGTATCTCGACGGGCGATGTTGTTCTTCAAATGGTTCGGCACGCCGGTTGCTCCTGGCTTTGCGCCGGAACGGTGCGGCGGCGAGCGGGGCCGCTGCGGATTCCTCTGCTGATTACCGGCGATGGAACCAGTGGAGCCTTCGCCGGACTATATGCGGCTCATTGTACCTGGACGGAACCATCGGCCACGTGCTCGGCCCTGGATATTTCGCGCCAAAGTGTTTGCGTCCATTTCAGTCCTCGGTTCGTCTTATAGAGCAACACCCACGGCGAAAACGTTTTTGCAGAGGGTCAGCCGTATCGCTGTACCCATTGCGTTTCGCATCGCGGGACTGAATGAGAAGCAGGCATCGGCAGTGGTAAACTCCGGTTTTGGCTGGCCATCCCGTTTCTCCGTTTCACTTGACTTGCCCGCCGTATTTTCTGCCTTTTAACGTCCTGAAGAATAAAGCCAAAACGAGATGAATTCTGAATCTTCCGTGTCAACCGCCCTGCCCGACCCCGGGATGCCCCCCTCGACTGCTCAGCCGCGCCGGCGCCGCCATTGGTGGATTTGGGCTGTGGTTCTGGCCCTCTTTGGTCTGCTCTTTTACTGGGTGATTGCCGGAAACGCAACCAACCCGGTTCATAAGCGCATCCCCGAGAGCCCGGTCCCCGTGGTAACCGCGACCGCGAAAACAGCCAGCCTCGGTGTCTACCTTGAGTCGATCGGGACGGTCACCCCTGTCTACACGGATTCCATCAATGCCCAGGCCACGGGCGTGATTACCGCCGTTCATTATCGGCAAGGCCAGTTTGTGCACAGGGGCGATCCGCTCATCGACATCGATCCGCGCCCCTACGCGGCGACATTGATGGAAGCCCAGGGCAATCTGGAACGCGACCTGGGCCTGCTGGCCGAAGCCAGGATGGATATGAAGCGCTATCAGCTGGCCTGGGCCCGCAATGCCATTCCCCGGCAGACTCTTGACGACCAGGTCAAGCTCGTCCAGCAGGACGAGGGCACCGTAAAAGCCGATCAGGGCACTGTGGCCTACGACAAGGTCCAGCTCAGCTACTGCCATATCGTCGCCCCCATCAGCGGCCAGGTCGGACTGCGTCTCATCGATCCCGGCAACCTGGTCACGGCAAACTCTCCCACCACCCTGGTGGTGATCACCCAGATGAAACCGATTACGGTGATTTTCACCATCGCGGAAGACAGCCTTCCCGAAGTGCTGGCCCACATGCGCCACGGAGCGAAGTTGGTGGTGCAGGCCTGGGACCGCACAGATTCTCAGCTGATTGCCACCGGGAAATTAGTTTCCGTCGACAACCAAATCGATACCACCACGGGCACCATCAAGCTCCGTGCCCGATTCCGCAACCTCCATGAAGGCCTCTACCCGAATCAGTTTGTGAATGTGCGGCTGCTGGTCACCACGCTGCAGAATCAGACGACTCTGCCGACCTCGGCCATTCAGCACAAAGGCAATCAGGCATATGTCTTCCTGCTCAAGCCCGGACCCGGTCCGAAATGGGCTGGAAGCAACGGCTCGCTCACGCCGGACGTTGTGCGGGCGGTGAAGTACCACGTAATCCGGACGGATGTGACAACCGGCGTCACCGATAAGGGAATGACCGGGGTGCAGGGCATCCACCCCGGCGATCTGGTCGCGGACACGAGTTTCCAGAAGCTGGTCAACGGCTCCGACATCTACATCTCGCACGTCATGATTCCCAACAATCAGGTCACCATCAACGGAGAAAGCAGCACCCCGTGAGCCCGTCCCGCCCATTCATCCTGCGGCCGGTCGCCACTTCGCTGCTGATGGCCGCCATCCTTCTCGTGGGCATTGTGGCATTCACGCAGTTGCCGGTTTCCGCTCTGCCCGAGGTCGATTACCCGACCATTCAGGTCCTGACGTTCTATCCCGGCGCCAGTCCGCAGATTAGCGCCACGACCATTACGGGTCCCCTGGAGCGGCAGTTCGGCCAAATGCCCGGCCTCAACCAGATGACGTCCACCAGCGCGGCGGGCGTCTCCATCATTGTTCTGCAGTTCGATCTCTCGCTGCCGATCGACGTCGCCGAGCAGGAAGTCCAGGCCGCCATCAACAGCGGCCAGTCCTATCTGCCGTCGGTTCTTCCCACGCCGCCGATCTACAGCAAAACGAACCCCGCCGATGCGCCCATTCTTACCATGGGCATTACCTCCAACGAGCTTCCCCTCTCGAAAGTCGAGGACCTCGTCGATACCCGGCTGGCTCCGAAGCTCTCGCAGGTTGCGGGAGTCGGGCTGGTCAGCATCAGCGGCGGGCAAAAACCGGCGGTCCGCATTGAGGCCAACCCGGTTCAGCTCGCGTCCTACGGCCTCAGTCTCGAGGATCTGCGTGCCGCCCTGATCGAGGCCAGCGTCAATGCCGCCAAGGGCAACTTCGACGGCCCCCGCCAGGATTATCAGATCGCCACCAACGACCAGATCACGGAAGCCAGCCAGTACAAAAACGTGGTGGTGACCTACCGCAACGGCGCTCCTGTCTTCGTGAAGGACGTGGCGAAGGTCGTCAACGGCGTGCAGAATGCCGCCGAAGCCGCCTGGATGAACACGACCCCGGCCATCATCCTGAATATCCAGCGCCAGCCGGGCGCGAACACGATCACCGTCGTCCACTCCATCCGTAAGATTCTTCCCCAGCTGGAGGCCGATCTGCCGGCCTCCATTCATATCCGCGTTCTCACCGACATGACCACCAGCATTGAGGCTTCGGTCCACGATGTGGAGTTCGAGCTGATGCTGACCATCGGTCTGGTGGTGATGGTGATCTTCCTCTTCCTGCGCAGCGTTTACGCCACCGTCATTCCCTCGGTCGCTGTTCCGCTGTCCATCGTTGGCACCTTTGCCGTGATGTACCTGCTGGGCTACAGCCTGGACAACCTCTCGCTCATGGCGCTCACCATCTCCACCGGATTCGTGGTGGACGATGCCATCGTCATGATCGAGAACATCTCCCGCTATCTCGAAGAAGGCATGACGCCCCTCCAGGCGGCGCTTACCGGAGCCGGACAGATCGGCTTCACCATCGTTTCGCTCACCGTCTCGCTGGTGGCGGTGCTCATCCCTCTGCTGTTCATGGGCGACGTGGTTGGCCGGTTGTTCCGCGAGTTCGCCGTCACCCTGGCTGTCACCATCGTCATCTCGGCCATTGTCTCGCTCACGCTCACGCCGATGATGTGCTCCCGCATCCTGCGCCACAATCCCGCGTCGCAGCAAACCCGCTTCTACCGCTGGTCCGAGCATGTCTTCAACAGCATGATCGATTTTTACGGGCGGACGCTGCGGGTGGTCCTGCGTTTCCAGACCATCACCCTGCTGGTAGCGCTGGGAACCCTCGTCCTGACCGTCTACCTCTACATCATCATTCCCAAAGGCTTCTTTCCCGTGCAGGACACCGGCGTGATCCAGGCCATCTCCCAGGCGCCGGAAGCGATTTCGTTCTCCGCCATGTCCCGCCGCCAGCAGGAGCTGGACCGTGCCATCCTGAAGGATCCCGCCGTTGAGAGCCTCTCTTCCTTCATCGGAGTGGACGGCATCAACACCACGCTGAACAGCGGACGCATCGAGATCAATCTGAAACCGCTCGATCAGCGCCACGTCAGCGCGGCCAACGTCATCCGCCGCCTGCAGAAGAGGCTTGCCAATATCCCCGGCATTCACCTCTACATGCAGCCCGTGCAGGACATCACCGTCGACGATCGCGTCAGCCGAACTCTCTATCAGTACACGCTCGAAGATCCCAATACCGAGGAACTCAATCGGTGGACGGCAAAATTCGTCGCTCGCCTGAAGAAGTTGCCCGATCTCGAGGATGTGGCTACGGACCAGCAGACCGGCGGCATTGCGGTCTCGCTCCTGATCGACCGAGTGACCGCCTCGCGCCTCGGCATCGCACCCACCACCATAGACAACACCCTGTACGATGCCTACGGCCAGCGGCAGATCAGCACGCTCTACACGCAGCTCAATCAATACCACGTTATCCTGCAGACCGCTCCGAAATGGGCGCAGGATCCCGCGAATCTCGGCGATCTCTACATCCCGACGAATGCCTCGTCCGGCCTCAGCGGCGCTGCCGCGGCAACCACGTATGCTGCCGCGGCGTCAGCCTCCGCCGGTTCCAACGCTCTTACCGCCGGCCCTCTTTATACGCCCAGCTCGGGTGCTCTCACGGCCCCGGCCTCCGTGCTGTCCCCAACCAGCAGCATCCCAAACGCCGCTGTTCCTGCCGCCAGCACGACCGCGATTCCGCTGAAGGCATTTACCAAAGAGTCCATCGTTTCGGAACCGCTTTCCATCAACCACCAGGGACAGTTCCCCTCGGTCACCGTTTCCTTCAACCTCGCGCCGCACGGTTCGCTCGGCACGGCCATTTCCCAGGTCAACCAGGTTGCCGCCAGTCTGCACTTTCCCGCCAGCCTCCAGTCGGGCTTTGAAGGAACCGCCGCCGCTTTCCAGCGCTCGCTTTCCAATGAGGCTCTGCTTATCCTGGCCGCTCTGGTCACCGTCTACATTGTGCTGGGCGTTCTCTACGAGAGCTTCATCCATCCCATCACCATTCTCTCCACGCTGCCATCGGCCGGTGTCGGCGCTTTGCTGGCCCTGATGATCTTTCATCAGGACCTCAGCGTCGTCGGCATCATCGGCATCATCCTGCTCATCGGCATCGTCAAGAAAAACGGCATCATGATCGTCGACTTCGCCCTGGAGGCGGAGCGCGAGCGCGGTAAAAGCGCCACGGACGCCATCTTTGAGGCCAGCATGCTCCGCTTCCGGCCGATCATGATGACCACCATGGCGGCTCTGCTGGGCGGGCTGCCCCTGGCGCTGGGCCGCGGACTCGGCTCCGAGCTGCGCCGTCCTCTCGGCATCGCCATGGTCGGTGGCCTGCTCCTCAGCCAGATCCTCACCCTCTACACCACTCCGGTCATCTACATCTTCTTCGACAATCTTGGCCGCCGCCTCTCCGGCCGCCGGTCCGCGCCTCAGTCCGCCCTGATTACCGAAAGCGCAACACCAAGCCACGGGGAGATGCACCCGTGAGCCTCTCGTGGATGTTCATCCGCCGGCCGGTTGCCACCACGCTGCTCACCCTCGCTGTGGCCATCGCCGGAGCCATCGCCTTCACCCAGCTTCCGGTGGCTCCGCTGCCCCAGGTCGATTACCCAACCATCAACGTGGTCGCCGGCCTGCCGGGGGCGAGCGCGGAAATCATGGCTGCCTCGGTCGCCACTCCGCTGGAGCGCCAGCTTGGCCACATCGCCGGCATCACCGAGATGACTTCCACCAGTTCGCTCGGTTATACGCGGATCACTCTGCAGTTCGACCTGAACCGCAACATCAACGGCGCCGCCCGCGACGTGCAGGCCGCCATCAACGCCGCTCGCACCTATCTGCCGGCGAATCTCCCTTCCAATCCGCGCTTCTGGGAAGCCAACCCCGCCGACGCGCCGATCCTCATCATCGGGCTCACCTCGAAGAAGTACGACGTTACGAAGATCTACGATCTTGCTTCCACGATCCTGCAGCAGCGGCTCTCCACCATTGAAGGGGTCGGCCAGATTTTTGTCGGCGGCGGGGCTCTGCCTTCAGTGCGCGTGGAAGTGAATCCGACGAAGCTGGAGAGCTTCGGGCTTTCCCTCGCGAATGTCCGTTCCGCGCTGAGCCTGCAGAACTCGCACCTGGCTCTCGGTCAGCTGGCCAACAACCAGATGACCGCTGAAATCATCGACAACGACCAGATCTCCCGCGCCAGCCAGTACAAGCCTCTGGTCGTCGGCTACCACAACGGCGCCGCCGTCCGCCTGGAAGATGTCGCCGGTGTCTATAACTCCACTGAAGATATCCGGAATGCCGGGTACATGGATGGAAAACGCGCTGCGTTCCTCATCGTTTTCCGCCAGCCCGGCGCGAACATTATCCAGACCGTGGACCGGGTCAAGAAGCAGCTCCCCTTTCTTCAGGCGATTATGCCGGCCGGCATCCACGCCAGCAGTGTTCTCGACCGCACCACCACCATCCGCGCATCGGTCCACGACGTCGAAGGGACCCTCGTGTTTTCGATCATGCTCGTCGTGCTGGTGGTGTTTGTCTTCCTGCGCAGTCCTCGGGCCACCCTCATTCCCTCCATAGCAGTGCCGGTTTCGCTGATTGGCACATTTGCCGTCATGTACCTCTTCGGCTATTCGATCGACAATCTCTCCCTGATGGCCCTCACCATCTCCACCGGCTTTGTTGTGGACGATGCGATT
>DAHVZZ010000435.1:0-1863 GCA_027323785.1 Acidobacterium sp.
TCGGCGACGTGACGGCGGAGAATCTGCTCAGGATCGCGGATGGCGGTGAGGTTCATGCGGGCGTTCCATTTGAGCAGGAGCGCGAGCCAGGCGTCGATTTGAGCAGCGGCCTGGGGGCCGAGCGCGGGGAGATCCGGGGGAAGCGCGGTCAATCGGCCACCGATTCGGTGACCATGCGCGGCTCCCAGCTGGCAGCGGCTTCGACAAAGGCCTGGAAGAGGCACTGGGCGGGGCGGCTCTGTTCGAGGATGCGCTCGGGGTGCCACTGGACGCCGAAGAGGAACTGATCGCCGTGAGCTTCGGCGGCTTCGATGACGCCATCCTCAGGGGACCAGGCGGCACGGATGAGGCCATCGCCGAGGATGGCGACCGCCTGATGATGGCTGCTGTTGACGGGGATGATGTTTTTGGAACCGATGCCGAGGATGCGGCGCAGGCGGGATTTGAGATCGATTTCGACGAGATGAGCTTCGGCGACGGTGCGTCCGGCCTTATGGATGACGGAGGTGCCGAGGTGCTGATTGAGCGTGCCGCCGCGCCAGACGTTCAGCGACTGGAAGCCGTAGCAGATAGCGAGGAGCGGCTTGTAGAGATTGGAGGCGTCCTGAAGGAGCAGCTCATCGACGGCTTCGCGCGCGGGGTCAGAGGGATTGCACTCGGGCAGGGCATCTTCGCCGTATTTCTGGGGGTTGAGGTCGGCGCAGCTGCCGGGGAGCAGGACGCCTTCGCAGGAGGCGACGAGTTGGGCGACCTGAGCGGGCGAATCGGTGAGGGGAACTTTGACCGGGACGCCACCAGCCCATTCGACGGCGTGAGCGTACTGGGGCCAGGCGCGGGCGTTGTAGTCGAGGTCCGAGGAATTCGGCTCGGGAATGGCGATGCGTGGGGCCTTCATCGTCTGGGTGCCTCCTGATTCTCGTTCCGAGGAGAAAGACTCTGAAATTGGGGAACCGTCACGCTTTCCGGGGAGGATTCGGCGGGCGCCGGCAATGGCGGCCGCTCCATCCATGAGTGCTCATAATACAACCGGGCGATGCGGTCCTCCAGGTCGGCGGTGAGCTGGTCCACCTGCTTCATGGTCATGCCGGCGGTGGAGATGGGCTCGCCGACGGCGAGGGTGACGGGGACGGGATAGAACTGCGAGGAGTGGATGGGGAGCAGCTCCCAGGTGCCGATGAGGGCCATGGGAACGACGGGAACCTGAGCCCGTATGGCCATGAAAGCAGGGCCTTTCATGCAGGGCTGAAGATGGCCGGAGGGGGAACGGCCGCCCTCGGGAAAGATGAAGAGGGGCATGCCGGCTTTGAGGGTCCGGACGGCGCCGAGGAGACTGGAGATAGAGGCGCGGGGATCGCTGAGATCGACGCCAACCTGGCCGGAGCGTTCGAGATACCAGCCGATGAAGGGGAGCTTCCAGAGGTCCTGGCGGGCGACGATGCGGAACTGGAAGGGCAGCGAGCCGAAGATGGCCGGCGTGTCCATGTAGGAGAGGTGGTTGCAGGCGTAGACGGCGGTTTGGGGCTGCAGGTGCTCAGGGTTGAGGACCGCAACTCGGGTGCCGGCGCAGCGCAGGCAGACGCGAGCCCAGGACTGCGCGATGCGGTGCTGGAGGCGGCCGCTTTTCTCAAACAGCGAGACGGCGAGGGCGAGGCTGCCATAGACGCCTGTGGCAAGAAAGAGGAGTGGCGCGCGAAAGCCGTAGTCGGCGATGCGCTGACCGAGCGAGAGCGGATTGGGGCGGGGTCCCAGAGGCTTCATGTTGCGGGGACCGTATGGGGTGCGAGCTCGGCTGCAAGGAGCGGGCGGAGTTCGCCGACGAGATAGACGGAGCCGGCAACAACGATCAGGTCGGCTGGCTGCGCG
>DAHVZZ010000480.1:0-2313 GCA_027323785.1 Acidobacterium sp.
TATGGAGACGGAGAAGGAGATAGCGACGATCCTGCCGCCACGCAACGAGTATCTGGTGAACACGTCGGAGTTTAACGAGGTGAAGGCGCGGCTGGCGCGGATCGAGAACCGGCGGCGGCTGTTGCAGCACAATATTCACCGGCCTTCCTTGCGGCGCGTGAACGATACGAACGGCCATGGCGGAGGGGAGCCGACGCTGCACCGGCGACCGGATTCGAACAACAACTAGAGACGCAATCCAAAGATCAGGCAGGGAGATACGAGAGCCAGCCGAACTTTCGGCTGGCTTTCTGCGTATGGAGGGCAGGGCCTCAGCCGTTCACCTGTCGATTTGGGAGGAGACGCATGCGCGCCAGCCGCTTCGAGTTCGAGTATCGATTTTGGATTTTCGGGTTGATTTTCTTCACGGGGTTCTATGTCTTCTACCGACTGGATCCGGTGAATGTGGGTGTGTTTCTGCTGCACTGGGCACGGCCGGGGGTGCCGCAGAACAGCGCGGCGGGAAGAGCGGTGCTGCGGGGGATCTTCCTTGCCGGGGCGGCGCTGGCGTTCGCGGGAGCGATGCTGCGGACGTGGGGCACGGCGTACCTGAAGGCGGATGTGGTGCACGACATGAGCCTGCACTCGGAGCGGGTGGTGGCGGACGGGCCGTACCGGTATGTGCGCAATCCGCTGTATCTGGGGAATCTGCCGATGGCGGCGGGGATGGGGCTGATGGCGAGCCCGGCCGGCTGGGGATTCATCGTGGCTGCGATGTGGATTTTTGGAATGCGTCTGATCCTGCGGGAAGAAGGCGAGCTGAAGGAGACGCAGGGCGAGGGGTATCTGCGGTATATGGCGGCAGTTCCGCGGTTGATGCCGGCGGTGCGGCCGCGGATTCCGGCGTCAGGGGTACGGCCGGAGTGGGGGCAGGCGTTGCTGGGCGAGGCTTTCATCTGGATGTTTGGGCTGGCGATGCTGGTGCTTGCGGTCACGCTGAGTATGAAACTGACGGGATGCTTTCTGGGACTGAGCTTCGTGGTGTATTTCGTGACGGTGACTGTGGTGAAGCGGCAGGCGGCGAAGAAGCAGAGGGCCTCCGCGGAAGTGTGATTGTTTTTGCTCCTGCGGAGTGCCACAATGGTGTCACTCCCCGATATCCAGAGGCAGCAGGAGCAGTATCCGCGGATGAAAAAGATCCTAAGCTGGACATTACTGATTGTCGCGACGCTGTTTCTGACCAAGTACGCGAACGAGGCGGCGCAGGACCTGTCGACGACGCACGGTGCGACGTTCCGGCTGGTGAAGCAGAAAGTGGTGAGCTGCAAGGATGGCGTGATTGTGCTGGACGGCTCGGAAGGGCCAAGCCGTCTGCTGATGGACAGCACGTGGCCGGACTGCTCGACGTTCAAGCCAACCGAGTATTATGATTTTTGGCTGGCGCGCGGGGGCAAGACGGGCTTTATCAGCATGGAGTTGTCTCCCTGGTGGCGGACCAAGATGTAAATCCGAACAACTGAAGGGGACGGGATGCGCTATCGCACGCTGGGACGGACCGGATTTTCGGTCGGCGATGTGGCCTGCGGGCTGTGGGGAATGAGCGGATGGAGCGGGTCGGACGATGCCGAATCGCTGAACGCGCTGCAGCTGGCGGCGGATCTGGGATGCAACTTCTTCGATACAGCGTGGGCTTACGGAGAAGGCAAGAGCGACGCCTTTCTGGGCAGGACGCTGGCGGCGAATGCGGGAAAGCGGCTGTACTCGGCGTCGAAGATTCCGCCGAAGAACCGGAAATGGCCGGCGCGTCCGACGTATGACTACAACGAGGTGTTTCCGGCGGAGCATGTTTTCGAATATGCAGACAGGATCCGCGGGGCGCTGGGCGTGGATACGATCGACCTGCTGCAGTTCCACGTGTGGGAGGATGCGTGGACGGAGCGGCCCGAGTTCCGGAACACGGTGGAGAAGCTGAAGCGGGACGGGATTATTGCGGCGTTTGGGCTGAGCCTGAACCGGTGGCAGCCGGCGAACGGGATTCGCGCGATCCGGACGGGCCTGGTGGACTGCGTGCAGGTGATCTACAACCTGTTCGATCAGAATCCCGAGGACGAGCTGTTTCCGGTGTGCCAGGAATACAACGTGGGCGTGATTGCGCGGGTGCCGCTCGATGAGGGATCGCTGGGCGGGAAGATGACGCGGGAGACGACGTTTCCGCAGGGTGACTGGCGGGCGGGGTACTTCAATGCGGAGAACCTGCGGGCGACGATGGATCGTGTGGATCGGATTCGGGAAGATTTGCCGGAGGGGATGAGCTTGCCGGAAGCGGCGATTCGC
>DAHVZZ010000484.1:0-4094 GCA_027323785.1 Acidobacterium sp.
GCGGTATTGACGACATAGCTCGGCGCCTTCACCGTGAGCGAGAGGGAGCCGGTGCTCGACGCGAACATGCCGGTCCCGGTGAATGCCAGCGCGATGGTGTGGGTCCCCACGGTCAGCGGTGTTGCGGGCAGCTCGATGCTGTACATTCCGCCAGTGCCTGGCGTTATAGTCAGCGGGGTTGTACCGTCCAGCTTTGCTGTGAGGACGCCCATTGCCACGGACGGCCTCACGGCCGCCGAGACCGTCGGCTGCTGGTTATAGACAAAGGTCGACGAGGGGCTGACCGCAGCTGTCGAAGTGGTGGCAATGAGCGCCGTGTTGGTCAGCGCAAACTGAGCCGACGCGCTGCCGCTATTCGCCGTCACGTCGTAAGCTCCGGGGATGGCGTTCGCCGTAGCTGTCACGGCTGCGACTCCCCCGGAGCCGGTAGTGACGCTCCCGCTGCTGAGTGTCGCGCTGGCTCCGCTCGAGGGCGTCACAAACGTCACCGTCGCTCCCGTTAACCCCACGCCGGTGTGAGCCTCGGTCGCCGTCGCGGTGAGCGGCGCGGCAAACGCCAAACCGGCATAGGCGCTCTGCGGAGTGCCACTGCTGGCCGTCACCACCGTGCCCTGGAACTCATCCGCTCCCGCATCCACTCCACTGACGTTTCGGGGCTGGCCGCGCTGGTCGGTCGTGAGCGAACCCAGGTTATTCACGTTGCCGGCATTCAGCGCGGGGCTCTCCGGCAGCGGCAGCATGGTCTCGGTTGGTCCGCTGTAGTTACCCAGCGGCATGAGCAGCGGGTCCAGAGGGCTGGCCGCCGTGCCCAGCAGCGTCGACGTGGTAAAGCCAGCCGTTCCGTCCGTCGCTCCGATCAGGTTTCCGCCGGTGTCGGTGAAGACGCCCGCCGCATCGGGGTCCGCCGCCGCGGTGTTGCCCGCCACGATGCTGTTGGCGATGGAGCTGCTCCCGCTCGGGATCACGTTGATATCGATCAGCGTCAAGGGCATGGTACAGTCGGAAGCCGGGGTCGAAGGGATACACGCCGAATTGGTGTTTGGATATCCCTGCTGCCACAGCACCACCATCTCCGCATAGTTGTTGCCAAACTGGCCGGCGAGGGGGGTGAATTCGACGTAGGAGCCTTTGCCACCTGTCAGGGCGGTGTCGATGAGCGTTTTGATTGGACCGGACTGCCAGGGACCTGTTGCTTCAGGCAAAGAATCGGTGGTTTCCTCAAGACCTGGGCCGTTTGTAATCGTTCCATTGAGCGTGATGTATAGTGACTGGGCGCCGTTCCTCGCGAGATAGAATTCCCCGGCGGAGCTTAGAGCCATGACGTGAGGAGTCAGATTCTCTCCCTGCGTCGCTGCGGGCGTCGGCAGGTAGATCCAGGCAGAGTGATTCTCCGGCACATTTGCCTGAAGGACCTGGTACTGGAAGGGCGTGGTGAGACTGAATGTCTCGGTCGACAGGAAGTCGCAGGTAATGAATAGACCAACGCAGGTCGGTATTACATCGGGAGTCACCGGCAGCCATGTAGGCGCCCCCAGGTGGCAGTTGCCCGTGCCAGGCGGCGCGGAGTAGTTGGTTACCTTTCCGCTGGCATCGATCAGGTTTACCTGCGCCTCACAGGGGACGACAAACAGCGTCCCGCCCGGTGTGGTCGAGCCTGGCGTACCGATGGAGTTGACGGTGGCCGGCGGCGCTGTGCTGACCACTCCGGTCGTGCTGACGGCGGGGCTGGTGGCCGAATCCACGGATTGGGCCACGCCCCCGCCGCTGCCCGCCGCGAGAGAGGCGCCGGTGACGGCATTGCCATCGACAGTGGAGTTGAGCACCTTTAGCGGCCCCAGGCTGTAGACCGCGCCGGCAGCGCCACCCACGTTGTCCGCGTCCGTCGAGGTATTGTTCGCGATGGTGGAATCCGTCAGCGTGATGGGGCCGAGGTTGTAAATGGCCGCGCCCTGACCGCCCCCCGCCGCTATATTCCCGGTGAAGGTGCAGGCGGTGATGGCTGCGATCCCATAATTCATCAGACCGCCGCCGAAGCCCCGCGCTCCGCCATCCTGCCCGGCCTTGTTGCCGGACACGGTAGAGTCGTCAAGCGTCAGTTTTCCGGTCGAACTGTTGTAGATTCCCGCAGCCGCGCCCGCCGGAGCCGAGTTATCTGTTACAGCTACGTTGTCGAGGGTCAGCGTCCCGTCATTCCGGACGCCTCCGCCGTAGATGCCGGAAGCCGTGAACTCTCCCGTAACCATCGGAGACTGGTCGGCCTTCCCATTCTCGATGGTCAGCCCGCTGAGGGTCACGGTGAAACCCGAGTGAACGTCGATCACCCCGCTGGAGTTGCCTCCGCTGATGGCCAGACGGGAAGAGCCGGGCCCCGTGACGGTCATCGTCGATGAATGATTCGTGTTGTCGAACACCAGCGGTCCGCTGGTCAGCGCAATCGTGCCGGTCAGCCCGTTCGCGAAGGAGATACTCCCGCTGGTGCAGGCGCTCACGGCATCGCGCAGCGATCCGGCACCGGAGTCCGCCAGGCTGCTCACAGTGCATTGGGCATGCGCCTGCGCCCCCGCCAGAAACACCACGGCCGCGCAAAGAAGCAGCGCGGACTCGAACGCGCGGACCAACAGCGTGGCGCGGGAGAACGAGGCAGAAACAGATTTTTTCACGTCTGACATCCGGAAATTGGGGGATCGAGTTGCTCTGGGGGCCGTTGTGCGACACCCCAGGCCGGACCTCGACACTTCCGGTCACGCCGTGGGGACGGCACAGGTCTGCAATGCAACAACTGGGGAACGATGACTCGCTAGAATTCTTGCGCGAAGCGGCAGTTGGCCACAATCTACTGATTAGTAGGGTTGGGCAAAGCGGATGGCGCGAGGCGGCGCAGCCACTGAGCCATAAGCTCGGCGCGGCTGTGCGCGCCAAATCTGCGCAGCACGATCACGACATACTGGTGGGCAGTTCCCGAACTAATGCCCATAGCCCCTGCAATCTCCCGCTCCGAGGCGCCGGTCAGCAGCAGACGCAGCACCTCGCTTTCGCGGGCGCGCAGAGGTTCGCAGCTATCCAGCAGGCCATGGGCCTGTAGTTGCTCGCGATGCAGCAGGGCGCTGCCGCGCAGGAAAAACCTCAGCAGATCGCGCTCCCGCCGCCCGAATGGGCGAGTTCGGCTCTCGCGATCGAATACCAGGTAGGATTCCGCCCGGGGCGCGGCCGCCGAAATGCACACCAGCCGGTCCCCGATGCCCAGCGGTGTCATCACATCGCGATAGATCCAGTGGGGCTTCCACTCGCAGTCGCCGACCAGTTCCTCGCGCAGGTGACAGCGGTTTTGCCCGAAGCGGCCTACCAGCGCGATGGTGTGGGGATCGCAGTGATTTTTGCGGACCGCGGCCACCCCGGCTTCATAGGCGCGCCGCCACGCGTCGGTGGGATAGAGAGCGATGGAGAGCCGTGGACGCCAGCCGAGCAGCGGATCGGCCGGAGCACTGCGCCGCCAGTTCTTCTCGCGGGCCGCGCCCACCCAGACGCAGTTCACGGCTCCCACCATCCGAGTCAACTCGCGCAGGCAGTGACCCAGCGCCTCCTGTGGAGAGGACGCGGGGAATTCCGCCAGCTCGTGCCACAGTCGCACGATCGCATCCTGATCCTTCCAGGAGAGGCGTGGACGGGATTGCGGTTCGCTCATGGAGCAACGGCCTCCGTCGAATGGACGGAGGGCCGGAGGTCAGTGCGGCCGGCTTCATCGAACGGGAAAACGCGGAATACTCGACCGCAATGGCGAGTGGAAAAACACCAGGAGTGAAGCATCCGGGCACTCCGGGGCGAAAGAACAGCGTTCAGAATCATACGGCGGTTCAACGTGACAACGCCGCAGGGTAATTCGACTGTAGTACTCGGCGCTGCTGGGGCAGTGGGCCGGACCCGACATCAGGGAATGCAGGCGACAGAAACGCTGAAAAGCAGGAGCAGCGCCTTCCTTCGTCGAGGGAGTCTGGAAGGTTCAGCGGCCGCGTTCAGGCCTTCCACACTCAAAGATTGAAATGATTGCGCCCAGATACTAGATCAGAAAATCAATGCCAAAGCAAGAACAATTTTGC
>DAHVZZ010000503.1:0-4455 GCA_027323785.1 Acidobacterium sp.
GTCGTGGGCGAGCGCGACTACAGTCGCCCCTGTGCAGCAATCTGCACGGCCCAGCAGCGCCAATTGTGAGCTGTAGCGGGACGGTCCTGAAGGATCTTCGTCGCCGGTCATTGCGAAATACTCGGCGCGCATGGCAGCCAGCAGCAACGCCAGCGGGTCACGTACTCGCAGAGCTACGCCGCCCCCGCCCGGCATGGACAAGACAGCATCGCCCGCGCCGCGCCGCGCCTCAAGCTTTTTCAGACGTGCGTCAAAGTTGTGTGATCGAATCATCTGCCGTGCCCTCCAGTGCGGCAATGCGCCGCTCCAGGTTCTCGTGTTCGTCAGCCCGCAGCGCCAACTCCAGAAGCCCTCGCGCCGCCATTGCCCGCGCTCCTGGTGCCGCCTCAGCGTCCCCGGCCACCGCCGCCAATACGTCAACGGCCTTTGCCGACTCAGAGCGCAGCTTGCTTGTGGCCTGACGGAGCATCCCCCCTTTGCTTCCTCGAACTGCCGGCGGAAACCTTCATGCTTCTGCCAGCGGAGCAAACTCCGTTCACTGACGCCGACTTGCTCCGCCGCCGCGCGCAAGCTGGAAGTTGACAAAATGGCGATGATCGCCTGCTCGTGCAGTCGTGTCTTTCCGCGCTGGTGTCGGTTCCTGTCGTCTGCTGCCATTGCGTCCGCCTTTGCTCACATCCTGCCAGCGTCCGCGTCGGATGCAACCCGATTAGCACGGATGCGGTGCAGGCATTCAATCGGCAGACGCTGCCGCAGATTCCGCCCCGGCCAGTCCACCAGCGCCTCACCGCGCCTGGAGGTGAGAAAGATACCGATGCCCTCGTATTCGCAGCCTGAAATGTCTACGCGGTCACCTTGTCGAAATGTCATCGTGTCTCTTCCTTTCATGCACTCACCTGCTCGGCAAGCAGAGATGCGGGGGTATTTCGATGCTGCATTTTCATATAGTTGCCTCCGTGTTATGTGAAAACTGCGGGGACTTTTGCGGGAACTGTGGGGCAATATCTCGCTTTCCGATGGCCCTCCCGCCTTTGCAGGGCTTCGCCCGCTGGCACCCTCCGACAGCACAATGCCAGTGCGGGAACGGATGCCGCCGGAAAGTCATCGAAGCGCCGTGAAGGGGGCAGCGCCAGCGGGAAGGGATCATTGCAGCATCCCCCCATCGTCGCCCTCGGATGACGGGTTGTGACGGGTTGCCCCGTTATCACCGTTACGCGCGCGCGCGTGACGCGGATAATAGCCAGACCCGTCATCATCCGTCATTCGATCCTGAATCAGCCGGATTCCCTCGAATCCACGGCCCCGAGTCATCCGCTTCTGCTGGTAGCCCCGCGCCGTCAGATTCTCCGAGAATCGCTTCTGCGACCCCACAAACTCGCCGTTGATTTCGGCCCATGACTTCCAATCGGAGAACAGCAAGGTAGCCGACTCCCACACCCCATCCTTCATTTCGGTGCGATCTTCCAGCCAGCGGGCAAGCGCATCTTCCGCGTTGAAGTAATCCTTTGTCGCCTCACAGACCGAAGCGGGAGCACTCAAACCCTCACGCTGCCAGGCGAGACAGCCATCAACAGCCCATGCGAGGATGCCGGGCCATTCGGCGCGAAGTTTCTCCGTCAGTTCGGCGTCACGTTCCGATGGCGGAATGGTCACCGTGAACGGCAGCAGATTGAAACGACGCCGCATCGCCTCATCCACGGTACGCAATCCGGGTTTGTGGTTTCCCGCGATCAGCAGCTTGAAAACCGGGGTGAACTCGAAGAAGTCCTGGCGCATATATCGCGCTGCGATCCGATCACCTCCGGTCAGCGCCTTCAGCTTCGATTCGGCCCAGCGCCTGCCATCCTCTGTTTCAACGGCGCAGACGATACGCGCCCCCTGTAGCCCCGCCAGGTCTGTAGGGTGATTCTGGTTTTTCGAGTCGATGAACGTCTCTACCGGAGCGGTTCGCGCATAGCTGCCCATCAGCCCGCAGATCGTATTCAGGAAGACTGATTTTCCGTTTGCGCCGGTTCCATACAGGAAAAACAGCGCGTGCTCGCGGGTCACACCAGTCAGAGCGTAGCCGCACATCCGCTGCATGAAAGCCTGCAATTCCGCATCCCCGGCAGTGATGCGGGCGAGGAATTGCAGCCAGGTAGAGCACCCCACGCCGGGAGCAACGGCGGTTGATTTTGTCTGGTAGTCTTCGCGTCTCCCCGCTCGCAGCTCTCCGGTTCGCAGATCAATGATTCCGCCTGGAGTGTTCAGCAGCCAAACATCGGCGTCCCATTGCTCAAGGCTTGCCGCGTGGCGGCGATCCGCGCGGGCCAGCCGCTCCACAGCCGCAACCGTTTGGGCAGACGCAATCCTCGTGGCGAGTCTTTCGTCCTCGCAGTCCGCGCTCTCTGCCCGGCAGACCTTGCGGGCCAGATCGTAGACACTTAGGGTGTCGTCACCCTTCCATACCGCACCGTTCCATGCGCTCCAGCGCCCCCATGCGGCTGTGTATCGCAGGTCTTCGCCGTAACGCTCGGTGAACTTCAGCGCCAGCGCATCATCGGCGTATTGAGCAGGCCGGGAGCCTTCCGCCTGGGATTCATCGTTCGGATACCGCGCGGGAATGTCGCGGGCGATGCTCCGCACCTTTTCATCCGGCAAGGGTGGGAAACACTTCGCCATGTTCTCAGCGATCAGCGCCGCCTCTATCGCCTCCGGCGTCATGCCCCGCCTGTGCATCGATCCGGCAAGGGATACAAGGCGATTCGTGCGCCCGCCTTTGCCGATTGCCTCAGCCGTCACAGCGCCCCGCCCTGCTGCGCTTTGGCCCGCCTGTGCGCCCGCTGGCACGCGGGCGAGGATCAGGGCCAGCAGCCACGCCGGACACGCTGGAAGGGGCAAGGAATCGTCGGCGTAGTGATATTCATGGCCGGACGGATGGACGCTGGGCGGTATGACGATGTAGGAATCTCGCCCCCGCACGTCGATACCTTCGGCGGGGTAATTCGTTCCCGGCCTCACGTCCGCATCGGCGGGCCATGCGTACAGCAGTTGATACCCCCGCGATGTGACATTGCACAGCCCTTCGGGAACCGCGCCGTGCTCGTCTTCGAGCCTCTGCATCGCGTCTGGCTCATCCACATCGACGGCAAAGAAGCCGGAATCCGGCCCGCAGACTGCGCCCCAATTGCAGCCGGAATACTCCCGCTCCCATTCCTCAAGCTGTGCAGGGTCGGACGTGGCGCGATGCTGCCATTCCCCGAGATACGGCTTCTTGGACTTTGGCAGGAGAGGATGCAGCCGCCAGCCCCGGCGCGCAGCCGTCTGGATTTCGGGCCGGAGCGTCACAGCGCGCCTTTCTGCCTGTGCGTCGGATAGGCGCAGATAGTGAAACCGCACATTGCGGATGGGTTAGCAATTTCAGTCCGCGCGGGAACGGGGGAAACTGCGGGTATCAAGGTCACTGGCGCGGCTCCAGTGCAGGAACCTCGGAACTTTCGATCAGCTTGTCGATAACCTATTCCTTGAACCTGATGTTGCGCCCCAGCTTCACATGGTCGATTTCTCTGCGCCAAACCTTCTGGCGGATTGTTGCGGGCTTCCAGCCCGTTACCCTGGCGACTTCATCCACCGTCAGCAATCGAGTCACAGGATGTACTCCTTTCGCCTCAAATTGTCTTGACAGTAACTCGATTGCATTGATATATACAGTACAACGTTTATGTCAACGCGCCGATTTCACGCTGAAAAGTACACGCTCCCGGTTGCAGCCGTCCTCACGGTTCGGGAGCAGTGGCGGCCATCCGTGAGCAGGTCGGATGATCCCGTCTTTTCATTCACACGCAGCCGCGACGCCGGGGATGCGCGCCACAGCGCAGACGCCTTTGACGTGCGCCGCGATTTCCTTTCGATCCGCTCGCCAGAAGATGCACTCTATTTCTTCGCTCGGTACGGGCCATTTCAATTCAAACCAAACAACACGTCTGCAACAAAGGAAAGCCTTGCGGTACGCGCGGAACCCATCGCCTGGAGCTGGCTGATGCAAACCCAGCAAGACTTTGCGGAATGTCTGTTGGCAGAAGGGATTCCCGTTAAAAAAGCATGGCTGTACGAGTTTGTGTTCGCCCGCCCGCTGTCGCTGGACGTGCCTTTTCGCGCCGTTTCTCCCCAGCCGTCGAAACGCCAAGACCCCCCGCGCCTCACGGACAGCCTTGAGGATGCGGCAATCGCGCCATGCGCGGATGTGGTCGACGCACTCCGCGCCAGCGTCTTTCTCAGCCGCATGAGGGGGTTCCAATGGTCCCGATGTGCGCGGAGAGGATGCGAACAGTTATTCGAGCAAACAACGCGACGGCGAAAGCTCTATTGCACTCCCGAATGCGCGCATCTTCAGGCGGTGAACGATTACAACGCCCGGAGGAAGACGGCGCCCGGCACAGAGAACCACAAGAAAGGAAGGTAATCGTGAGTATCTAT
>DAHVZZ010000514.1:0-3216 GCA_027323785.1 Acidobacterium sp.
GCCCACCGAGTAGCCCATCCGCTGAAAAATTCCCACCAGCTCGTTCCACGTCCGGATCAGCGGATGCTCGGCGCCCACGCGCCGCATCGTCCCCGGCAGAGTGATGTCGATGGCCTCGGCGTCCAGCGCGCCGGTCGGCGACGCGCCCCGGCTGGCATCGTCCAGCCGCTGCTCGATGCGCGCCTTCAGCGTATTAAATCGCTGCCCGATCAGCTTCTTTGCCGAAGGAGGCGCGGCCTTCAGCCATGCATCGCTGATCGCCTTCAGCCGGCCCTGTTTCCGCCCCAGCCACTGCAGGCGGAACTGCTCGATATCGTCCGGCGAACGCAGAGCGGCGGCCGAAGCCTCCACCTCTGCGGCTACAGCGGCAAACGCCTGGTCGAGCTCGGGCTCGCTCCAGCCGGAAAGAATAGGAATTACGGGAATTGCCTCGTCCTGCATGATCCTTTTGAGGATAAATCAGCCGGACCGCCCGGCAAGCCCCAACCGCCTCGCCCGCGCCCCGCCAAAAGCCTGGGCAGTTTCTACCCGCTCGAAAAACGGCCAAAATTTCAGCAGCCCCGGCAAACCGCCTCCGCCCGCCCCCGGGCTAGACTAGACCCATGATTCGTTCCTATCAGGGCCGCACACCCGTCATTCCCGCCACCTGCTACGTGGACCAGTCCGCGCAGGTCATCGGAGACGTCGAACTGGGCGAGCACTCCAGCGTCTGGATGAACGCAGTCGTCCGCGGCGACGTCCACTCCATCCGCATCGGCGCCCATTCCAACGTGCAGGACTGTGCCGTCCTCCACGGCATGCGCCACCTCTATCCGGTCATCGTCGGCGACTGGGTCACCATCGGCCACAACGCCACCGTCCACGGCTGCGTCATCGAAGACACCTGCCTCATCGGCATGGGCTCCACCATCCTCAACAACGCCCGCATCGGCGAAGGCTCCATCATCGCCGCTGGAGCTCTCATTCCCGAAGGCATGGTCATCCCGCCCCGCTCCCTTGTCGCCGGCGTCCCCGGCAAAATCCGCCGCGAGCTCAACTCCGACGACCGCGATGAAATCCTCAAATACGCCCGCAATTACCTCGACTACGTGAAGTCTTATCTCCACGAGATGGCAACCACCCTCTAATCCACACGCGCCTCCGGTATTCCGCTCCAGGCCGCCGCGTTATTCCGCCCTCCGCCAGGCAACCCGCCCGCCGCTTTACCGATGCCCCGGATTATCCGAAAATGGCAGCAGAGGTGAACACGGTTTATGCCCCTTTCCGGCGAAGCTATTCGCATGATGAATCTGGTGGACGACGTAGCGACCACCATGCGCCGCATTCTCGCCCTTGCCCCCGGCCTGGCTCCCGAAGAGCGCGCCCGCGTCAGCGAGTACCTGAAGAATTCCCAGCCCAGCGTCGAAGCCGTGCATCAGGCACTGCTCAACCAGAAATAGCCACCCGCCCGCCGCATCGGACTCGCTGAAGCCGCGGGCATCCGCGAGCGGGCCACTGCTTCCGCGGAAGCTCGCCCAGGCAGCCGCCCGCACACCCGCCCGGCATATTTCCCGCCGCGCCGGAATGCCGTACCCTCATAGTTGCACCCGAGGAGTGGTATCCATGCGAGCACTCGTCAAGGCCCGCGCCGAACGCGGCCTCTGGCTTCAGGACGTCCCCGAACCCGCCTACGGCATCAACGATGTCCTCATCCGCGTCCGCCGCACCGGCATCTGTGGCACCGACGTCCACATCTACCAGTGGGACGAATGGGCCCAGCGGACCATTCCCGTTCCCATGGTCATCGGCCATGAATTCGTCGGCGAAATCGCCGCCGTCGGCTCCAACGTCTCCGACTTCCGCCCCGGCGACCTCGTCTCCGGCGAAGGCCACGTCACCTGCGGCCGCTGCCGCAACTGCCTTGCTGGCCGCCGCCACCTCTGCGCCCACACCTCCGGAGTCGGCGTCAACCGCCCCGGCGCCTTCGCCGAGTACATCTCCCTCCCCATGACCAACATCTGGCGTCACCACCCCGGAGTCCCCGAGGAAGTCGCCGCCATCTTCGACCCCTTCGGCAACGCCGTGCATACCGCCCTCGCCTTCCCCGTCCTCGGCGAAGACGTCCTCATCAGCGGAGCCGGCCCCATCGGCCTCATGGCCATCCCCATCGTCCGCCACGCCGGAGCCCGCCACGTCGTCGTCACCGACCTCAATCCCTTCCGCCTCGACCTCGCCCGCCGCCTCGGCGCCACCCTCGCCGTCGATCCCCGCCACATCCCGCTCCCCCAGGTCCAGCAGCAGCTCGGCATGACTGAAGGCTTTGACGTTGCCCTCGAAATGTCCGGCAGCCCCGTCGCCTTCTCCCAGATGATCGACAACATGGCCCACGGAGGCCGCATCGCCGTCCTCGGCATCCCCTCCAAACCCATGGAAACCGACTGGAGCAAAATCATCTTCAACATGCTCACCGTCCGCGGCATCTACGGACGCGAAATGTACGAGACCTGGTACAAAATGTCCGTCTTCGTCACCTCCGGCGTGGACATCACCCCCGTCATCACCCACCGCTTCACTTATAAGGATTACGAACAAGGCTTCGAAGCCATGATCTCCGGCCAAACCGGCAAAGTCATCCTCGACTGGACCATGATCTAACTTCGCCCGGTCCTCCCGCACATCCCACCAACGAGTCATTCTGAGCAAACGGGGCCCCGAACGTACCAGGACGGGGTCCCCAGAGAGCGCTTTTTCTCTCTGGGGTGGAGCGGCCCCCAAGAGCGCCTTTTGCTCTTTGGGGTAGGTTCGGGGGTGGTGAGCGAAGAATCCGCGGTTGCTTTTGCAACTCCCCGGAGTACCATCCCCTCATGCACGAGGGCCAATACTGCACCTACATCATGGCCAGCCGCAGTCACACGCTCTACATCGGAGTCACCGGCGATCTGCACCACCGCGTCTTCCAGCACAAATGGAAAGAGCACAACGGCTTCACCGCGCGCTATAACTGCGACCGCCTGGTCTGGTTCGAACGCCACCAGGACGTGAACCGTGCCATCGACCGCGAAACCGAGCTGAAAGGCTGGCTAAGAGCCAGAAAGATCGCCCTCATCGAAGCGTCCAATCCCACATGGATCGACCTCAGCGGCGGCTGGTATGACGCCGAACCCGCCGACTACAAACGCGCCCTCGACCACAGGAATTCATAACCACTCACCCCACCTCCGCCCCCACCACCCTGCA
>DAHVZZ010000524.1:0-3481 GCA_027323785.1 Acidobacterium sp.
TCGGTATCCCTGTCGACGCGCTCCGGCTTACACTAGGGTCCATGGCTGTTCCTGTCGCGATTCCCGTGCCGAGCAGCGATCCGGACTACAATGGACGCTCGCTCAAGCCCTATCTCGATGCCCTCCACGCCGCCGGGCTGACGCCGGTGGTGGTTCCGCTGGGCGAGTCCCAGGAGCGCGTGGCCGGGCTGCTCACCGGTGTGCACGGAGTGTTGCTGCCCGGCAGCCGCTACGATATCGACCCGCAACGCTACGGCGAAAGGGCAACCCCCGAGTGCGGCGAGGCCGATCCGCCGCGCACGGCGGTCGACGAGCTGCTGTTGCAGGACGCCTTCAACCTCCACAAGCCGGTTCTGGCCATCTGCCACGGAGCGCAGAGCCTGAACGTGTGGTGCAACGGGCCGCTCATTCAGGACCTGAAGACTGAGGTCAATCACCGGCCCGGCCGCGCCGTTGCTGAAGCGCATCCGGTACGGATCACTCCCGGTTCCCGGCTGGCCGCGCTGGTGCCCGGCGGCCAGGCCGAGGTGCAGGTCAACTCCAGCCATCATCAGGCCATCCGCGAGGCCGGCGACAACCTGCGGGTGAGCGCCGTTTCGCCGCAGGACGGCGTGATTGAAGCCGTCGAGCTGGATTCGCCCCATCACTTCGTGCTTGCCGTGCAATGGCACCCCGAACGGACCTACGCGCAGAGCGCATTTTCCCGCGCCATCTTTGCGGCCTTCAGCCAGGCTGTGGTGGCCTGGTCGCCGCGCGAGGTGCGGGAGTCTGTAGCCTCGAAATGAGCGCCGAGGCAGGTTCTGTTGGCCTTCGCCTGAACGCGCTGCTGGCGCGGGCCGGCATGGAGCCGCTTGGCGACGCTTTGGTCCCCGGCTTCGAAGCGTATCTGGCACTTTTTCTGCGCTGGAACGCGCGCCTGAATCTCAGCGCGGTTCGCGACGAGGAAGGCATTCTCTCGCGCCACTTTGTGGAGTCGATCGCCTGCGCGCGCGCCCTGCCGGCTGGGATCGCCACGCTGCTGGACTTCGGTTCAGGCCCCGGCCTGCCGGGAATTCCCATTGCCCTCTGCCGCCCCGAAATCGCCGTGACGTTGGCCGAGTCGCAGGGCAAGAAGGCTGCGTTCCTTCAGGAGGCGATCCGCACGCTGGGGCTCACGGCGAAGGTCCATGCCGGCCGCGCCGAACTGCTCGGCGGTCCATTCGATTGCGTTGCGCTGCGCGCCGTGGACCGCATGGCCTGGGCGGTGAGAGCTGGCGCGGGGCTGGTCGTCCCCCGTGGCTGGCTGGCGCTGATGACGACCCGCGGCGAGCTGACGCCAGTCCAGGCGGCGGCAGGTGAGGAGTTCGCCTGGCGTCGGCCGGTCGAGCTGCCCGGCAGCGAGGAGCGAATCCTGGCTCTTGGCGAACGGCGGCATATTGACCGACTGTGAGGCAGGCAGAGGGTTGTCGGGAAGTGCTTCCAGGGCAGCACAATTATCGTTCTATATTCGCCTTATATTCTCCATTAAATCTGAGGCAAGATGTTGATAATAAATATATTAGTGTCCAATTTGTAGATAAATGGGAGAGGAATTTCGGATCGAAGGACGGCAAAGTCAAAGGCAAAGTGTCAATGCGGACTCATTTTTCGCGATGCGAACCGGCTCGATGCGCGCAAAGCGGGATTGAGTCGTGATGGAGGTCTAGCTTGCGGTCCGGAGGGCTTCGATCGGAAAGCAAGACCAAACTGGACCGGGAAAGCGTCCGTTGCCATCGGGGGCGCATCTGTTGCCGATCTTAAATTCCGCGCAGTCGATACCGCCGGAGTAGCCGCAGGGATCGAGTCGCTCATGGGCGGGTGGGGCCAAATCCTGCGCGATTGACCGCGTAAAGGCATCGCCATCCGACAGGAGTTATAGCCGCCAACGGGGCGGCGGGCGCACCTCGTATGCGGGATCAAGCCGCTCCACGCTCTGGCTGACGCTGCCAGGAGCGCAGAGATCGGGACGCAGGGAATCTTCACCGATGGGCAGCGTCCTGTGCGAGGGCGCCCGCACATGCGGATGAGGTTGCTATTGGGTCCGGTCAAAGGATGGGGATACCGATTGCGCTTGCCTTGTTCAGGGCAGAACCCGACGGAGGCGAGGAGGGACTGCGGGACGGCAGCAAGGCCGTATGAGTCACCGGCAGGAATCGCGCTGACTACCTGGTTCCGTCTGGGGAGCCGCAGAGAGAACAGAGCCAAAGAACGCCCAACGAGCAAAGCCAGTGAGGATGGAGGTCCGCAACGCGCAACAGAGAAATGCGGCGGCCAATGCCGGGGTACTCAGGAACGGCTCGCCGCGAATCAAACTGGCAACCAATCAAAGTGCGGGAGGTTCCGGAAGGTGCGCGGGGGATCGTGGCCAAAGTCCATCGAAGCGATTCCAGGTGACATCGCCGAAACGGGTAATGATCTTCTATCGGCCTTCGATGGGTTGAGGAACATCTGGAATTGATACAGATTGGGCCTGCGTGCGCTGAACGAGAATCCGTCGAGAGAGGAATAGCGCGGCCGCTTTCCGGTGAACGTGCAGCGGTGTGTGAGTGTTCCACGTGGAACAAAAGGAGGATTGGGCAGGAGTGTTCCACGTGGAACAAAGGCCGGACGAGCGACAAAAAATGGCCGTATCTTGAATGATCGAAGCTCGGCAACGACCGGATTGGGCCCCTACCAAATCACGCGGCCTCTGAAAGTTTTCCACCGCCAGCAAGATTCGCAAGCGCAATCCGGCGCGCCGAGTCCGGCCCTTTGAACATCTTTCAGATCAATTGGTTGCAGTCTCACGAGCCACGTCGCATTTTTGCGCTTTCCACAGCTTTGCTAAGTTCTCCACAGCACAAATTCCTGCACTCGGCCAGCTCTTCCCTTTACTCTGGAATGCCATGGGCAAGATTCTCGGCGTCGTCAACCAAAAGGGTGGAGTGGGCAAGACCACCACGGCTATCAATCTCGCCGCCTGCCTGGCAATCGAAGGACTCAAGGTCCTGCTGGTGGACTGCGACCCCCAGGCGAACGCCTCCTCCGGCCTCGGCTTTCAGCGCGACGACGACCGCCGCTCCGTGTACGATCTGCTGATCGGCGATTGCACCGCCGACCAGGCCATCCTGCCCACCGAGCTCGAACGCCTCTGGCTGCTTCCCGGATCGAACAACCTGACCGGCGTCAATATCGAGCTGGCCAGCGCCGAAGACCGTGTTCTCCGCCTGCGCCGGGCCCTTGAAAGCATCCGCAGCGAACTGGATCTGATCATTCTCGACTGTCCTCCGGCACTGAACCTGCTCACGCTCAATGTCCTCACCGCCGCCGAAAGCCTTATGGTCCCCATGCAGGCCGAGTACTTCGCCCTGGAAGGGATCACCGAGCTGATTTCGACCCTGGAACGCGTCCGCGGCAGCTTCAATCCCGATCTCTCGATCGAGGGCGTTCTGTTGACCATGTATGACGACCGCACCAACCTGGC
>DAHVZZ010000537.1:0-4924 GCA_027323785.1 Acidobacterium sp.
AATTTTGGCGCCGATGAAGCCGACGACCAGGGGCAGCGAGAAGGAGAAGGCGAGCGTGATGGCGGGGGGAATGAACTTCGGGTGCAGCAAGAAGGTGATGCCGACCATCATCAGCACCCAGATGCCCACGCAAATGGCCAGGTGCATGAAAAAGAGCAGCGCCTGAGTGAGCAGGTGCGCTTCCTTTGAACCGAGCGCTTCAATACTGTGAGTATTCATGGGGATCTGTCGTCTTCCAGCGTAACGCGGAGCGAACCGGCCACCAACAACTTTTTTGCGGCTTTTGGGGAAGTGACAGCGCAGCCTACAATATGACCATGCTATTGGAAGGCATTTTTTCAGCCATTACCACGCCGTATTATCCCGACGGCCGTTTGTATCTTCGTAAGCTTGAACATAATGTGGAGCGGTATTCGCGCACGCCGCTGGCGGGAATTGCCGTTCTGGGCTCAACCGGCGAGGCTGTGATGCTGAGCGACGACGAATCGCGCCACGTGCTGCGAACGGCCGCGGACGTCGCTGCTCCGGACAAGGTTCTGGTGGCGGGTGTGGGACGGGAAAGCCTGGCGGAGACGCTGCACCTGGCCGAATACGCCGCCGAATGGCAGTACGACGCGGTGCTGGTGCGGACCCCGCATTACTACGGTGGCCTGATGCGGCCGCTGGAACTGATGACCTACTACCGCGCGCTGGCCGACCGCTCGCCGCTGCCGGTGGTGCTGTACAGCATTCCGAAATTCACACACCTGGAGTTGCCGGTGGAAGTGGTGGCGGAACTGGCGCAGCATCCGAACATCATTGGCATGAAGGATTCGTCGGGATCGACGGAGCGGCTGAAGGCGCTGCTGGCTGCGACGCGCACGGCTCCGAAGCGCAAGGTGACGGTGACGCCGGTATTCCAGGCGGTGACCAGCCGCATGTTGCTGGCGGAAATGGAAGCGGCACAGAACTTTGTGCCCGCCGATCTGCTGGGCTCGGGTGCGGCCCTTGCCGTGGCTCCGCCGCCGGTGCGGCTGAAGGCGACTCGGACGAAGGAAGTGGGCTTCCAGATTATGACTGGCTCGGCGCAGAACCTGCTGCCGGCGCTGGAAGCGGGAGCCTCGGGCGCGATTCTGGCGTTTGCCGCGCCGGCGCCGCAGGCCTGCCAGGAGATTTATACAGCCTGGAAGGAAAACGATCCGAAGGTGGCGGCGGAGAAGCAGCAGCGCATTGCCGAGCCGGCGCAGATTGTGGCGGCGCGGTATGGAGTGCCGGGGCTGAAATTCGCCTGCGACCTGAACGGATACTATGGGGGCAATCCGCGGCTGCCGCTGCTGCCGCTGAATGCGGCGGAAAAGGCGGAGATCGCGGCGGCGATGGCGGACGTGCGGAACTAGCGGACGTGCGGAACTAAGGCAGCGCGGTCTGCTGGATAGCCGGCGGATCGCGGGTGGTCTTCGGATGCTATCCTGCCGCCATGGCAATCGCGAGAGGATCATTTGAAGTGAAGCTGGCTCCGCAGAAGCCGGACAATGCCCAGGCGGAAGCGGCGGGCGTGAGCCGAGCGTCCCTGGACAAGGAATTCGACGGAGACCTGAAGGGCACGAGCCAGGGCGAGATGCTGAGCCTGCTGAACCGGGAGATCGGTTCGAGCGGCTATGTGGCAATGGAACGGGTGAACGGCACGCTGGACGGGCGCAGCGGAAGCTTTGTGCTACAGCACACCGCGACGATGAAGCGCGGCGAGCCGGATCTGAAGATCGCAGTGGTGCCGGATTCAGGAACCGGCGAGTTGGAGGGGCTCACCGGCTCCATGACGATCGAGATCCAGCAGCAGCACTACTACTACTTCGACTACACGCTGGGAAGTCAGGAAGCGGTTTCATAAATACGGGCCGCGGGCTGCATTGTGTTCACCGAAGCCGGAAACCTGAGGAACAACGCGATTCCGGCGGCTCCGCTGCTCCCGGAGCGGGGAAGACTGGATGACGGCACAACGAGTGCATCTGAATTCCGCATCTCTGTCGTACAGATACTCAGGCATGGACCAGGAACTCCGGACGGGAGGGGGGACCGCCGCAGATTGGCTGGGCGCCGGTCTCGGGGCGGATTCGAGGAGAGCAAAACTGTCAGCGACGCCACGGGAACGTATCGCCGGTGTCCTGAGCACCCCGGGAGCGACTGCCAGCCGAACCGACGGGAGGAGATACATGAAGGTCTATCTATTGATTCTTGGCGCGGCTCTGGGCACCCCTTGGATCCTCGCAGCCCAGAGCAATGGCGCGAGCGGTAATGCGAAGAATGGATCCAAGGCATCTGCGCAGTTGTCCGCGAAGGGGCAACAGTTTCTGAGCAAGATCGCGAGCGAAGATCAGTCGGAGATCAACCTGGCCATGCTGGCATTGCAGAAGACGAAAAACAATCAGGTGAAAACCTACGCCAGAACTGAAATTCTGGCCGCGGATGCTCCGATGGAGCAGGGCGCGAAGGTGATTGCAGAGAAGTACAAAGCCGCGATCACGGTCAAGCCGTCCGAGTCGGACACAAATGAGTACAACCGCCTGTCGGGGCTGTCAGGGAAGGCGTTCAATCAGGCTTATATGAAATACGAAAGTAGCCAGCAGGCAAAGGATCTGCAGTTGGTGGGCAGGGAAGAGACGGCGGCCAGGAATCGGAAGCTCCGAAACTACGTCAGGTACGAATACCTGCCCGTAACCAGTGCCACGCAATCGGCGCGAGAGCTTTCGAAATCGATCGGCTGATCCACGGCTCCAGATAAAGGCATGGTCTTCGTCGCTGAATGCGCGAGCGGCCGGATCACGATCCGAGAATCCGGCCGCTCAGAGTTTCAGCGGCCGGGGATCCTCGGTGAGCGAGCGATCGGCGATTGCGGCGATGGCTTCCGGTTCTGCTTCGCGCAGGGCCTCCCCGGCGAGCAGGATGGCCGGCGCGGGTCCGGGGGTGAGGCGGTCCAGCTCGGCCAGGGTGGTTTGCTGAATCTGCTGATCCGGCTGAGCGGCGCGCGAGACGACGACGCAGGGGAGAGTGGGCGGCAGGCCTTCGGCACGGAGCTGCGCGGCCAGAGGCGCGAGGTTGCGGCCCGGCATGTAGATGACGCGGGTAGCTTCAGCCAGCGAGGCCGGCTGGTGGGGCGAGCCGGGCGCGTGGTGTCCCGAGGAAAAGCTGATGCTGGAAGCGCTGCGGCGGTCGGTGAGCGGGCGCTGGAGAGCGGCGGCGGCGGCGAAGGCAGCTGTGATGCCGGGCACGACTTCGCAGGCGATTCCGGCGGCGCGCAGAGCGGCCAGTTCCTCGGCGGCGCGTCCGAAGACGAGCGGATCGCCGCACTTGAGGCGCACAACGGAGAGGCCGCAGCGGGCGTAATCGACGAGCATAGCGTCGATCTGCTGCTGGGAGATGCTTTTCTTTCCGCAGCGCTTGCCCACGTTGATGACGAGAGCGCGCTCGGCGTGGATGAGCACGGCCCCTGGCACGAGATCGTCGTGCAGTACGACGTCAGCGGTGGAGAGCAGTCGCGCGGCTTTGATGGTCAGTAATTCGGGATCGCCTGGACCTGCGCCGACGAGGTAGACGGTTGCGGGACGTGCTGTGGTCATGCGGGGCCCATGGTGGTGCGTGGTTCGGCGTTGCGGATTTCGGCAGCTTTCTCTTCAGCATACTGCCGCGTGGGGCAGTCGGGCGAGCCGCAGGCGTGGCGCTGGGCCAATTCGTGCAGCAAAAGGTTACGTGCCTGTCCGGGCGGCGTCGCGGCGCGAACATCGCGGCGGAGATTCCCGATTGCAGCGAGCCAGGGGCCAAGATCCTGCGGAAGCTGCTCGTCGATTTCGCGGCGCAGACGCTGGGCGAGCGCGGGGCTCTCTCCACCGGTGGATATGGCTACCTGCAGGTCGCCGCGTGTGACCACCGAGCCGAAATAGAAATCGCAGTTCGGGGGATCGTCGACGGCGTTACAGAGAATGTTGCGGCGCAGGGCTTCCTCGTAAATGGTGTGGTTCGTTGCTGCATCGTTGGTGGCGGCAATGACGAGGAAAGCGCCGTCCAGGTCGGATGGCAAAAAGGCGCGGGGATGCAGGGTGAGCGCGCCCTCCGCGGCCCAGTTCTCGATTTGTGGGACAGCGGCGGGCGCGACGACGGTGAGAACGGCTCCGGCGGCGCGGAGTCTCTCGATTTTGGCGAGCGCCACCGAGCCAGCGCCGATCACGAGAACGGGCCGGCGTTCGAGACGGAGGAAGACGGGAAGCAGGGACATATTCAATCTCCAACGCCAACGGGGACGCGCGCGGTGGGCAGGTCGCGCTCGACCGGGGCGACGTATTCGCCGGCCAGAGCGGCGCGCAGAGCCGCGTCGTCGGTGCGGGCGAAATAGGCGCGCAGATTCTCGCCCGGCGCGCGTTCTGCGAGATAGCGGCGCAGCAGCCGCTCCACCGCCTCAGGAACCAGGTGCGCCGGGGTGCGGAAGCCGATGGGGCGCGCGGTTCCGGCATACTTGCCGACCGATCCGCCAACGCAGAAATAATACGCGTCGGTGAGCTTGCCGTCGTGTTTGGCTTTCTTGCCTTCAAGGCCGATGTCGGCGATCCAGTGCTGGCCGCAGCTGTTGGGGCAGCCGGTGACGTGCAGGCGCAGCTGCTGATCGAACTGCGGCAGGCGCTCTTCGAGTTCATCGACCAGCCAGCGCAGGAAGCTTTTGGTCTCGGTGATGGCGAGCTTGCAGAATTCGGTGCCGGTGCAGGCGATGCCGCCGCGGAAGAAGGTGGAGCCTTCGACGCGGAGGCCGATTTTCTCCAGCTCGCGCGCCAGCTCGCCGGCGCTGCCGGAGGGGATGTTCAGGAAGAGCAGGTTCTGCATCACGGTCAGGCGCAACTGCGCGGGGACTTCGGGGCTGCTGAAGCGTTCCGCGAGATCAGCGGCGGCGGCGAGCTGATCG
>DAHVZZ010000549.1:0-5216 GCA_027323785.1 Acidobacterium sp.
CGCCGGGCTGACGGAGGCGGAGCTGGTTGCGCCGATGGAGATTCAGGGGTACCAGACAACCGGGCTGGCGGCCGTTTACCAGGTGGTGGAGCACTTCGGATTGCACTTTGGGCAGATCGCGTACATCACGAAGATGCTGCAGGACCGGGATCTTGGTTTTTACCGGGAGCTGAACCGGACGGGCCGGCTGTAGGGAAAAAGTACGGCCGGAGCCCACCCTCCGGCCGCGAACCAAATACTGCAATCAGAGCAACTGCCAATGGACATCTACGCTGGGCGGAGGCCGAACACCGCTGGCCGCCGCCGGGATATCGAGCATCCCTGCCGATGATGAAGGTACTTTGCCTGGCAGGACGGGACAATGGCCTTGCAGTGCCGGGCTATAGCAATCCGGTGCTATAGCGGAAACGGGGCAGCGGGCCGATAAAGATTCGGCCCGGCCGCAGTTACCGAAGAGCGAGGTCAGCAACTTTCGATGAGGTGGTGATTGATGGCAAAGAGCGCGAGCTCGAGGCGGTTGTAAACGCCCAGCTTGTCGAAAATATGGCTGAGGTGGTGCTTGACGGTTTGCTGGCTGATGGAGAACTTCTGGGCGATTTCGAGATTGGAGTAGCCGCCGACCACAGACGCGATGACCTGCAGCTCGCGCGCGGTGAGGCCGAAGCGGGTGACACCCTGGTCTTTGCGTTCGGAGAGAGTGCGGACGAGATCGACGAGGCTGTTGACGCCCTCCTGGCCCATCCAGTAGCCGCCAGCAAGGACACGATGGATGCTGTCGAGGAGGATGCGGCCGGTCTCAGACTTGAGCAGGACGCCGCGCGCGCCGAGCTGGAGAGCGCGGAGGATGCCCTGGGAGTCGATCATGGCGGTGATGACGAGCACCTTGACGCTGAGGCCGGACTGAGCGAGCTCCTCGAGGACGGCCATGCCATCCTGACGGGGCATGGACATATCGAGGAGGAGCAGATCGGGCTTGCACTGGCTGACCATCCTGACGACGGTGACGCCGTCGGCGGCTTCACCGACGACCTGGAGGCGCTCGTCTCCCTGGAGGAGTGCGCGCACGCCTTCGCGAAACATGGTGTGATCGTCGGCGATGAGGACTCTCGCGGTTTCCCTGGGGGCTAACGCGTTCTTCGCCAGGTGACCGTTGGCGATGGCCGCGACGGGCGGTATCGATTCATTTCTCTCCGCAAAACCAGGCATGGACATGGTGCACCTCGTGGGTGAGGGATCCTGAAATGCCGCTTCTGCCGGGGGAGGCAACGCGTGGGCTGAAAACCGAATCCTTCGGTCAAATCTTAGAGACAACTTAAGTATTTCTAAGATGGATGACAATAGCTTGTCAGTAATGGGAGATCGGTCTGCGGTAACCCGAACGGCAGGAGGCCGCCGCACGAAAGAGCCATTGGCGACTACTGAAGCGGGACGATTTGCAGGGAGTGGCGTTGAGAACAAGGGCTTCCCTATTTATGCCTGTGGCTGGTACGTATTGAAACCGAAGGACTTGCATGACGAACGGGCGGCCGTAGATTTTTCTCTGGTCCGGGAGTTCCATCCAGGACGAAGAGCCGGCGGCATAAGGTGGTCGCTATTTAGTAACCATGGCAGGGATAAATAGAGAGATTACCATTCAGGTTCAGGGACGCGAAAAAATTCTCCAGGTGACAAACTTTTTGACGGATTTGGCACGCCAAAAAAGAGGAGAACCGCGCATTTTGACACGCACCAGCCGCGGCCGGGAGAGCATTTGCCGCCAACATTCCGCGATTGCGTGGCATCACACTGGGGCAGAGCGGACTGAATTCGCCCGAGAGATAGTCCGCAAAGATGTGTTTCCCCAGGAGTTATCACAATGAAAAAAATAGCCGCAATGATTGGGGCAGGCCTGCTTCTAGCGATGCCAGTTGGAGTCATGGCACAATCGCCGCCTGCAACTCACCATCTGAATCAGGGTTCAGTTGGAGTGTTTGCCGATTACCTGAGACTCAACCCGGGGCCGAAGGCGATCAACTACGTGGGTCTGGGCGGGCGCGTGGGATTCCATGTGAGTCCCCACTGGGCGCTTGAAGCCGAGATGGATTACGAATTTGCGCGCAACTACACGCAAACATATACGGGCACGGGGACGTCCACCACCACGACCACGTTTGTGACCAGCGGGGTGCGTCCGCTGTCCGGATTGTTCGGGCCGAAGTTACAAATTGGGACGGGAGCGGTCCGCGCCTTTCTTACGGGGAAGGTGGGATTCATCAATTTCACGAACAACGGCACGAAGGCGGTGAACGGAACCACGTTCACGAACGGGGTCAGCAGCTTTGGCGGAGCGGGCACGCACTTCGCGATGTATCCGGGCGGCGGAATCGAAGCTTACATCGGGCCGGTTGGGATCCGGGCGGAAGTAGGCGACGAAGCGTACGCGGACAATGGAGTGAACAACAACATGCGGGTGACGGTCGGACCTGAATTCCGGTTCTGAGGGAGTGGAAGCGGAACGGAGCCAGAGGTTTGCGGTAATGTGACTTCAATCACATCCCGGGACGGCGGGCTGCTGGTCTTCTGTTGCCATGGACATCCATCAGGCAGCAGCACTCGACTACGACCGGCAGCCCTTTCTGGCGATATGGGAGACCACACAGGCGTGCGACCTCGCCTGCAAGCACTGCCGGGCGTCGGCGCAACCGCTGGCGCACCCGAACCAGCTGAACACGGCGGAAGCGACGAACCTTATCGACCAGGTCGCCGAGCTGCAGGTTCCGCTGTTTGTATTTACGGGTGGCGATCCGCTGAAACGGCCGGACATCTTTCAGCTGATCGAACACGCGGCAGCGAAGGGCGTGCATGCGGCGCTGACGCCGAGCGCGACGCCGCTGCTGACGCGCGAGGCGATTTTCCGGATGAAGGAATCGGGGCTGGCGCGGCTAGCGGTTTCGCTGGACGGGTCGATGCCGGAGATCCACGACGCCATACGCGGGATTCCTGGGACGTGGGAGCGGACGCTGGAGGCGATCCACTGGGCGAATGAGGCGGGGCTGCCGATTCAGGTGCACACGGTGGTGAGCCGGCTGAATATCTCGGACCTGGATCGGCTGTCGGTTTTGCTGACGGAAAAGCAGATTGTGATGTGGAGCTTCTTCTTTCTTGTGCCGGTGGGGCGCGGGAAGACCGACGACCTGCTGACGGGGGAGGAATTCGAAGAGGTTTTTGCGAAGATGTGGGAGCTGACCAAACGGGTGCCTTTCGCCATCAAAACAACTGAAGCCATGCATTACCGCCGCTATCTGATGCAACAGCGCATGAAGGAGGGGAAAACCGCCTCGGGTTTCGACCGTCCGGGGCATCCGGGTGCGCGGCCAGCGGAGGGATCGGAGAATCAGGCGGTGGGATGGGCGACCAAGCGGGTGAACGACGGGCGGGGGTTTGTGTTTATCTCGCACACGGGGAAGGTGTATCCGAGCGGCTTTCTGCCGATCGAGGGCGGAGATTTGCATCAGGATACGCTGGCACACATCTATCAGGAGTCGCCGATTTTCGTGAAGCTGCGCAACTCCGATCTGCTGCACGGGAAGTGCGGAGCGTGCGAATTCCGGAACATCTGCGGCGGGTCGCGGGCACGGGCGTATGCACTGACCGGCGATGTGATGGCCGAGGAGCCGTGCTGCATTTATCAGCCGCGGGGGTATCATCCGGAAACGAGCCATGAAGTGGCGGCTTCCCCCGGATGGGCCGCCCATGATTTGATTCAGATAGGGGATGCTCATTCGTGAAACGGATTGCCATCATCGGCGGCGGCATAGCCGGTCTGAGCGCGGCCTGGTCTCTGGAGAAGGCCCGTCGCGCTGGTGAGGACATCGAGTACTCGCTCTATGAAGCCGCGGGATATCTGGGCGGGGTGATTCGCTCGGAGACGATTGACGGTTGCGTGGTGGAAGGCGGGCCGGATTCGTTCCTGACGGAGAAGACCGCGGCGAGCAATTTGTGCCGCGAGCTGGGCATCGGCGACCAGCTGCTGCCCTCGAATGACGCGCACCGGAAAACCTACATTGTGGTGGGGAACCGGCTGGTTCCGCTGCCCGACGGGCTGATGTTCATGGTGCCGACGAAACTGGTGCCGACGGCGCTGACGTCTCTGTTTTCGTGGTCGACCAAGGTGCAGATGGCGCGGGAGTATCTGTTTCCACCGAAACCGGCGACGCAGGATGAGTCGGTGGCCGAGATGACGCTGCGCCACTTCGGCCAGGAGACGGTGGACCGGCTGGTTTCGCCGCTGCTTTCGGGCGTGTATGGTGGGGATGCTTCGCAACTGAGCGTGCGCGCGGTACTGCCGCGAATGGTGGCGATGGAGCAGGAGCACGGCAGCCTGACGCGGGCGATGCTGGCGGCGCGAAAGAAAGCACCCGCTTCGAGGCCGGCGGGGCCGGCGCCGGCGTTGTTCACGACGCTGCGCGGCGGCATGGGGCAGATGGTGGAAGCGATTGCCGCACAACTTGCCGCAGGGTCTGTTCATGTGACGACGCAGGTTCACTCGATCGGCCAGGTGGAATCGCGGGGGCGCTCGGGCTGGGTGGTGGAGTCGAGCCGCGGGCATGAGCCGTTCGATGGAGTCGTGCTGGCGCTGCCGGCGTGGGGATCGGCGAGCCTGCTGCGGCTGATCGATCATCCGCTGGCGGAGGCGCTTTCGGGTGTGGATTACAGCTCTTCGATCACGGTGACGCTGGGGTACGACATCGATCAGCTGGCTGGGCAGCCCCGGGGATTTGGATTTCTGGTGCCGTCGACGGAGAAACGAAGCATGCTGGCGTGCACGTTCGTGCATAACAAGTTTGCCGGGCGCGTGCCAGAGGGCAAAGGACTGCTGCGGTGCTTCCTGGGCGGCGCGGGGAACGATCGGCTGCTGGACGAGCCGGACGATCGCATTGCGGCGGTGGTGGTGAAAGAGCTGGAGGAGATTCTCCATTTGAAGGCGCGGCCCTTGTTTGCGGCGATTCATCGCTCGCGGCAGGCGATGGCGCAGTACGGGGTGGGACATCTGGAACGCATCCAGCTGGTGCGGGACCGGGTTGCGCTGCTGCCGGGGCTGGCGCTGGCCGGAAACGCGTACCAGGGGATCGGGGTGCCGGACTGCATCCGACTGGGCACGGAAGCGGCGGAGACGGTGCTGCGGACGGTGCTGCCGGAGCGGGCGGCGGTGGCGGCGAGCTGACGGGCGCTACCGC
>DAHVZZ010000560.1:0-3955 GCA_027323785.1 Acidobacterium sp.
GCCCACATCACCGGCGGCGGAATCACTGAAAATCTGCCCCGCATCCTCCCCAAAGGCTTATCCGCTCAGGTGGAGTTGGGCAGCTGGCCCGTCCTGCCCGTCTTTGAACACCTGCAGCAGCTCGGCAACGTCGCCCAGGACGAAATGCTCCGCACCTTCAACATGGGCGTCGGCCTCATCGCCGTCGTCCCCGCCGAGCGCTTCAAGCGCTGCAAGGCCATGCTCGACCGCGCCGGCGAAAAAGCCTGGCTCATCGGACGAATCGTGAAGGGCGATCGCCACGTGGTCTACGCGTGATGCACAGGCTCGGCATTCTCCTCTCCGGACGCGGCTCCAACTTCCTCGCCATTGCCGACAACATCGCCACCGGCAAGCTCGCCGGCTGCGAGATCGCCGTCGTCATTTCCAATCTAGCCAGCGCACCGGGCCTTGCCGCCGCCCGTGAGCGCGGCCTTACCGCCGTCGCCATCGAGGCCCAGGGTCGCAAGCGCGCCGAGCATGACGCTGCCATCATCGCCTGCCTCCAGCAGCATCGCGTCGACCTGGTTTGCCTCGCAGGCTACATGCGCCTCCTCTCGCCAGGCTTCGTCCAGGCATTCCCGCAGCGCATCCTCAACATCCATCCGTCGCTGCTCCCGGCCTTTCCCGGCCTCGACGCCCAGACCCAGGCCTTCGACTACGGCGTCCAGGTCTCCGGCTGCACCGTCCACTTCGTCGACGAGCAGCTCGACCACGGAACCATCATCCTCCAGAAATCCGTTCCCGTACTCGACGGCGACGACGCTCACGCCCTCGCCGAACGCATCCTCGAACAGGAACACATCGCCTACAGCGAGGCCATCGGCCGCGTCCTCTCCGGCTGCTACCAATTTGCCGGACGCCGCTACCTCCCCAAACCCTCCTCCTGAATCAACTGCCAGCTTCCGCAGTGCAAATGCCGGGAGATTCGCATCTCCCGGCACTGCACCTCTCCATCTGCGGACATTTTCCTCCTGTTCCGAATGCCGCCATCAATCGGCGCACCCATTCTCCTCATTCGGGTTTAGCAGCCCGCAATCCAGAAACATCCGCGTCAGCCGATCGAGGGACTCCCCATGCAGCCGGTTCATTGACCTCACGCTTTCCCCCGTGAGCGCCGCTGCCTCCGCCAGCGTGTAGTCCTCCAGAATCACATGCGCCACCGTCTCCTGCAGCACCCGCTCCAGACGTTTCAGGCATTTCTCCACGTCCAGAACGAAGATCAGGCTGTCCTCGAAGCTCCGCATGAGATAGCTGGAAACCCGTCCCCGAAATACCAGGTTCCCCAGCACGCACGGCGTTCGTCCAATCTCCATCGATGTCCGCAGGTACCGCCGCAGCAGCGCCGCGGTGTGCCTGCGGTAGAAGATCATTCCGCCAATCGGCTTCGGCCTCTGCAGCGGCAGGGCCGCCTCGGCCACTGCCGCCGCGCTTTCCAGAATCACAGGGAAGGCCAGTGCCGCGCTCATGCCGCACCTCCCGGAGTCTGCGCCGCCGTCGTGTGCCGCTTCCGCCGGCCGTACCGCCGCGACGGCCTCCCCGGCGGCAAATCCCGCATTCTTGCAGCGCACCCTGAGCAGTAAACCTCTGGGCAGTCCTGTGCGCGAAACCAGAGGCTTCCGCACCCCTCACACACTTTTAAAAAGACTCGTAAGTACATCATCGGTTCTCCGAATGAGATCCGGCCGCGGCATTCGCATATTCCGCTTCCGCGGACCGGGGGGGAGGGAAGAGCCGTGCCGCCTGTTTCTTCTTTGCGGCTGCTGCTCTTCATCGGTTGTTGTCGTGGGATCAGGCGCAGATCGTAAGGTGTCCTTCAGCGTCCGGCCTCTGCCGGCTGGAATGACCAGCGACAGTAACTGCAGCTGCGGATCCGGTTACCCTCGTTTCCGCGAATCTACCCTTCTGTCTGGCTGGCGAAAGTAGTCCGACCCTAAATCCGCCGCCCAACCAGGTCAATCGCCGCTTGGAGCGGCCCCTCAACCGCCCTATACCTGAGTACTGAAGTTCGTTACGTTTTCCGCAGAACTTGCGAAATTGCAATTCTTGCTGCAAACCCTGAGGTAATGGGTGTATAGCTCGTTGAAAACTTTCAACAAATGAAATTCCTTGAGTTGCATGAGCGCCTGCGCCTGGAGATCTGGCGTCGCATCGACCTTGGTGTTCTCAGCGCCTCCCTCCTCGCTCGCCAAACGGGCCTGGCGCAGGCGCATGTATCCAACTTCCTTCATCGACGACGCCGTCTCAGCCTCCCCGCGCTCGATCGTATCCTGCTGGCACAAACCCTCAGCGTCGAGGAAATTGCTGCTGTCGCCTCTTCTGCCTTTCCTCCCCCGGAAAGGATTCACACAGGTCCCATGGATCGCGTTCCCCTCGTCTCGCACTCCGCCGCCATGACCGCTCCCCTGATCACCTCCAGAGCGGTGCAGGATTTCATCCAGCTGCCGGAAGGCTGGCTTGCCGCATTTCCCGCTCGTCGTGCCGTCAGCCGCCGCACCTGGGATCGCTTCGTTGCCGTCCGCATTACCGCGGCTCAGGCTCTCCCCATGGATCCGGTCCTCCGCCTCGGCTCCCTCGTCGTCATCGACCGCCATTACAATTCGCTCGCCGCCTGGAAGCCGCCACGCCCCAATATCTACGGCGTTCGCCTCGGCGCTCATCTCCTCTTCCGCCATGTGAGCTTCGAGTCCAGCCGCCTCGTCCTTCGTCCGCGCGCCCTCGATTACCCCGTTGAGCTGATCGAACTTTCTCCGCAGGAATCTCCCTCGGATCTTCTCGTCGGCCGCGTCTGCCTCTCTGTTTCCGAGATCTGAGGGTCGCCAGGTTACTGCCATCTGCCCGCTGGCTCGATCCCTCATCGCTCCGGCGCCGGCCTTTGATAGCATCGGCTGGAGAGGTTTTTTCCTATGGATCAGGTCCCCGCCATCCCCACTGGCGCTCGTCGCAACGAGGACATCGCGCTCGATCTGCTCAAGTTTGTCGCCGCCAGTGCCGGAGTCGGCCGCGCCAGCACTCCTGCCACCGGTTTTGTCGCCGGCAGCTCCCCGAAGCCGGAAGATCAGGTCACCCAGCTCCTGGAGCTCTACGCCCGCTGCCTTCGCGCCGTCGAGGGCAAATCCGCGTAAGCTCGGATCCTCGTGCCCGGCTCGTCTCATCTCGGAATTCTCGTCTGCGGCGCTGGCGTCTTCGGTCGCAACCACCTCCGTGTCTACAAAGCCCTGCAGGCCGAAGGTGCACCCGTTCGCCTCGCCGCCATCGTCGAGCCGGACCTAACCCGCGCCGCCTCAGCCGCCGCTGAAGCTCCGGCCGATGCTCCCGTCTTCTCTTCCGTCGCTGAATGCCTCGCCGCCCGCGACCGCGGCGAAATCTCCATCGACGCCGCCTCCGTCTGCACGCCCACTTCGCTCCACGCGCAGGTAGCTGAACCCCTCCTCGCCGCCGGCCTCGACCTCCTCATCGAGAAGCCCATCGCCGCCACCGTCGCTGAGGCCACTCGTCTCGTCGAGCTCGCCTCCCGTCACGGCCGCATCCTGCAAACCGGCCACCTCGAGCGCTTCAACCCCGCCATCACCGCCACCGAGCCGCGCATCAGCCAGCCCATGTTTTTCGAGGCCCATCGCCTCAGCGTCTTCAGCCCCCGCTCACTCGACGTCGATGTCGTCCTCGACCTCATGGTCCACGACCTCGACATCGTTCTCTCCCTCGTCCGCTCGCCAGTACGCTCGCTCCACGCCGTCGGCCTGCCCATCCTCTCGCCCAAAGTCGACATCGCCAACGTCCGCCTCGAATTCGAATCCGGCTGCGTCGCCAACTTCACCGCCAGCCGCGTCAGCACCGAGCGCGTCCGCAAGCTGCGCTTCTTCCAGCCGCATCAGTACGTCTCCATCGACTACGCCCGCCAGGACCTGCTCCTCATCGACGTCTCCCGCGCCGCCCA
>DAHVZZ010000602.1:0-3050 GCA_027323785.1 Acidobacterium sp.
ATCGCGGGCGGTAATCACGGCCTGGTCTTCAAGATTGCAGAAGAGGGCGATCTTGCCTTTGACCTCGCGGGGCAGGCCGCGATCCGTGCGGCACAGGAGGATGTCCGGCTGGATTCCGATAGAAAGCATCTCCTTCACGGAGTGCTGGGTGGGCTTGGTCTTCAGCTCCTGAGCGGCATTGATCCACGGAACGAGCGTCACATGGACGAAGACCGTGTTCTCCCGGCCCAGCTCCTGGCGCATCTGGCGGATCGCTTCGAGAAAGGGAAGCGATTCAATGTCGCCAACGGTGCCGCCAATCTCAACGATGGTCACGTCGCCTTCGGAGGCGACTTTGCGCATGGCGTTCTTGATTTCGTTGGTGACGTGCGGGATGACCTGGACGGTCTTGCCCAGATAATCGCCGCGGCGCTCCTTGGTGATGATCTGCTCGTAAATGCGGCCCGTAGTCGTATTGTTGTCGCGCGACAGGTGCGCATGGGTGAAGCGCTCGTAGTGACCCAGATCCAGATCGGTCTCCGCGCCATCGTCGGTGACGAAGACTTCGCCGTGCTGGAAGGGCGACATCGTACCCGGATCGACATTCAGGTACGGGTCGAACTTCATGAGATTCACTTTGAGACCGCGGCTTTCGAGGAGGCAGCCAATAGAGGCGGCGGCAAGACCCTTGCCGAGGCTGGACACAACTCCGCCGGTCACAAAAATGTACTTTGCGGACATTTCTGCGTCACCTTCATTGAATTGTTGTGCTGGACGAACCAGGCGGGCACGATCAAGTATCTCCGGAATACAGGCGCGAAGCAATAGGGACCGTGGAAAAGGAGCTTTCAGCCATGCGGGCCGCTGCCAGACGAGCAGCCGGCGCTCGTGTGAGATGATGTGGCGAGTTCTACCCCAAACCCATGCCTAAACCTATTTCTTTGAGCCTCCTGGTCCTGTTGTGCACCTTGCCGGCCGCGGCGCAGCGGGATTCGTCTTCGCGTAAAACCACGAAGAAGCCGGCGATCAGGCCGGTGCGGCAGACGGTGGTCGTGGTGGGATCGCCCGAGCCGGTGACCCTCGGCGAGTCGCAGCGATCGGTCTACGTCATCAACACGAAGCAACAGCCGCAGACCTTCCAGACTGCGGAGAGCTATCTGCGGAACGATCCTTCCGTCTTCGTCGAGCAGCGTGGCGCCGGCGGAGCGCAGGCGGATATTTCGATCCTCGGATCGTCGTTCGAGCAGACACTGGTGCTGGTCAATGGACTGCGGATGAACGATTCGCAGACCGCCCACCACGACATGGATTTGCCCGTCCCCATGGCCGCCATGCGTTCGGTGGAGGTGCTGCACGGAGCCGGATCGACGCTCTACGGCTCCGATGCGATCGGCGGCGTGGTGGACTTCCTGACTGCGGTCCCCACGAAAGACAGCCTGACCGTCAGCTCCGGCATGGGCAGCTTTGGCGAAAACGAGGAATCGGCGATGGTGACGCTGGCAGGGCACGGCTGGAGCGAACTGGCCGCCGGCGAGCGGAACTTCTCCACTGGGTTCATGCCGGACCGCGACTACCGGAACGAGAACGCCAGCTCGGAGACGCGCTGGAAATCGCCGCTGGGCACCACAGACGTGCTGCTGGCCGGCAGCGACCGGGCCTTCGGGGCAAACCAGTTCTATGGGCCTTATAACTCCTGGGAGCGCACCAAAGGGTGGTTCGGCGCAGTGCGCCAGGAGCTGGGACCGAAGATGGAGGCGGTCTTCGGCTACCGGCGGCACACCGACAACTTCATCCTGCTGCGGAACGATCCCACCTTTTACGCCAACAATCACATTGACGAGAGCTACCAGGCAGTATTGCGGCGCAAAGACAAGCTGGGTAAAAGCATGGAACTGTTCAGCGGACTGGAAGAAGACGGCGACTCGATCCAGAGCAACAATCTGGGGCGTCATGCGCGCAATCAGGGCGCGGGCTACCTGGACCTGGAAATCCAGCCGAAGGGCCGATGGACCGCCTCCGCTGGCCTGCGGGAGGAAATCCTGAGCGGCGGAGGCCGTTCCGTGCTCAGCCCCGATGTAGCCGCCAACGTCCGCGTCTCGCAGAAGGTGCGCCTGCGCGGCTCGGTGGGATACGGTTTCCGCCTGCCGACCTATACGGACCTGTACTACAGCGATCCGGCGACCATCGGCAACGCAAATTTGAAGCCGGAATCGGCGTGGTCGGAGGACGGCGGAGTGGACTGGTTTCCGAACGCGAAGGTGGAGGCGGAACTAACCGCCTTCTATTCGCGGCAACACGACACCATTGATTACGTGCGAGCCAATCCGCAGGACAAATGGCATGCGGCCAACCTGACCGGGCTCCGGTTTACCGGCTTGGAGGGGCTTCTGACCTGGCAGGCGACCCGGCGGCAGCAGGTCCGGCTCGGCTGGACGGGCATCTCCGGCGCGCAGCGGGCGCTGCACGGACTCCAGTCGGAGTACGTCTTCAACTATCCGGTGAACAACGCCAGCTTTGCCTGGCGCGACCACTTGCGTCACGCAGTACTGCTGCAGACGCGCGTGCTGGTCGCACAGCGGTACAAGCAGACGGCGTATCCCGTGTGGGATGTGGAGGCGTCAAGGCAAAAGGGGCGGATTCGCCCGTACCTGCGGGCGCTGAACCTGAGCAACACCGGATACGAGGAGATCCAGGGCGTGCGGATGCCGGGCCGAAGCCTGACGGGCGGCCTGGAGATCCAGCTGGGCGGAAGCTGAGAGGAGTGCCTTCTGTGCAGGGCCATACCCCTGCGGCCAGGCATCAATTCTTACAGGGTGAGCCGGGGATGGTGAGGTCGGCTGCCGCGGAGCCGCGATAGAGGATAAGCGATTCGATCTTCCACGTTCCTGCGTGGCTCTTCGCTACGAGCTCGAGTGTCCCGCTGCCTTTGGGACCGTGCATGGGAATGCTGAAATTGGCTGATCCCCGGTCGCCTTCTGTGTCCATGCCTCCCGAAGTGAACCAGCCTGGCGCAAAAGGAGCTCCAAGCAGGCGAGCCGTGCAAGGCGAAGTGTTTGCCTGGCGGAGGGCCA
>DAHVZZ010000345.1:0-2571 GCA_027323785.1 Acidobacterium sp.
CCTGGGTTCTGCTCGACGATCGGCAGCCGGCTGCCGCTCTGCCCGTCGCCCGCCAGGCCTTTGCCGCCGCTCCCACCCTGCCCGCTGCGCAAATCGCCCTCGGCCGCGCCCTCGTCGAAACCGGCCACGCGCCCTCCGCCATTAAGGTCCTGGCCCCCGCGCAAAAGCAGGACCCACACAATCTCGAAATCCACATCGACCTCGCCCGCGCCTACGCCGATGCCGGCCACCCCAACATCGCCCGCCACGAGCGCCACCTCTGCCTCCAGCTTGTAGCCGAAGCCGACACCGCTGCCATCCCCGGCATGGAAGAAAAGGAGGCCGCGCCTGCCCAGTAATCCACTCCGGCGCCGCTTCCCGCCCCGACCGCCCGTCTTCCGCCGCGCCCTGCTCCTCGTACTCCTCGCCGCCTGCTGCCTCCGCGCCCACGCCACTTCCCATACCGCCTCTTTTGACAGCAGCTGCGCCGGCTGCCATCGCAGCCAAAGCGCCCTCCAGCCCGATACCCCCATGGCCCGGGCCCTCCAGCTTCCCGGCAGCAACTCCGTCCTCGCCGCCCACCCTTCCCTCACCTGGCGCCAGGGCCCCTACACCTGGACCGTCGCCACCAAAAACGGCCAAAGCATCTATTCCGTCACCAACGGCAAAAAGACCCTCTCCCTGCCCATCCGCTGGGCATTCGGCGCTCATGCTCAAACCTGGGTCTTCAAGCGCAATGGCCGCTTCTATCAGAGCGACGTCAGCTACTATCCCGAAGAAAAAGGCCTCCGCACCACCATCGGCGAAACCGACTCCGTGCCCCATAACCTCGACGAGGCCATCGGCAACCGGCTTTCTCCCCTGGTCGCCCGCGAGTGTTTCGCCTGCCACTCCACCAACGGCGTCTCAAAGCGGCAGCACCTCACCCTGTCCACTCTTCATCCCGGAGTATCCTGCTCCCGCTGCCACCAGGGCGCTCTCCGCCACGCCGAATACGCCTCCCTCGGCAGCAATGCCGTCAATCCTCCCAATCTCAGCGCTCTCTCCTCCGAAGAGATGGCCAGCTTCTGCGGCCAGTGCCATCGCACCTTCAGCACCGTCATCCGCCATCGCTGGCGCGGCGTCATTGACGTCCGCTTTCAGCCCTACCGCATCGAGCTCAGCCAGTGCTTCAACGGCACCGATCCCCGCATCAGCTGCGTCGCCTGCCACGACCCCCACAAGCCGCTCGTCACCAGTCTCGTCTGGTACGACAAAAAGTGCCTCGCCTGCCATGCTCCCGATGCCCGCCCCACCAGCACCGGCAAGGCCAGGGTCTGTCCCGTCTCCACCAGTCACTGCGTCCGCTGCCACATGCCGCGCGTCACCCTCCCCGGCAGTCACACTCAGTTCACCGATCACTTCATCCGCATTGTGAAACCCGGAGCGCCCTACCCCGATTGAGCCCGGCTGCTCCCGCCTAAAAACCCACGCTGAAATGCGGCGCGGACCGCGTGCCCGTGATCCGAATCGGCACCTCCGTCCCCGCTCCATTCTTCGCAAAGAACGGATCCGCCGGCTTCAGCAGCCATCTCTTCCATCCCGTCACCATCTGCGACACATGCGCCTCCAGCCGCGCCTTGCCCGAGAAATTCAGCGTCTGTCCATCCAGCGCATACACCCCGCTCAGAATCGCCCTCGCTCCCGGCACCTGATAATCCAGCGACGAAATCGTCAGCCTCCGCAGCCCAAAAGTGAAGTTGCCCTTCATCTCTGAAGCCACCTCGGCCTCGTGGCTCTGCGCGCCGCTGCCGTCCTTCGCCGCATCGCGCAGCCTCTTCGCCATCGCCGCTTTTCCCTGCCCGCGCAGGCTCAGCTCATCCACCTTGTGCTGAATCTTCGGATTCGTGAAGTGCGCGTCCCGAATCGCAAACGATCCGCGCATCTGCAGCCGGTCCGCCACCACCCCCTGGCCCGGTGGAAGATCGAAGCTCGTCCGCACCCGCACCTCTCCGTTCATCAGCGGCGGATTGGCTTTCACCGCCAGCCGCAGCAAATCCTGGATCCGCCCCGGCCCGATCGTCACATGCAGCTGAATCGCCCGCCCGCGCACCCCCGGCACGCGAACCACTTTTCCCTCCGCCACAATGTGCGTCTTCATCAGCCACGCATCCACCGGCCGCAGATACGTGTTCCCCGTCGTACCATCCACAATCGCGTGGAACTTCGTCTTCAGCGGCATCGCGTGATCCGCCCCGTCCAGCCGGAAATCCGGCGTGTCCGTCGTCCCATCCACCTCAATATGGTCCAGCTTCCCGGAGTAGCTCCCATCCGACGACAGCATGCCGCCAATCCCTTTAATCGTGCTCAAATCAGCATGACGGAAGCGATAGCTCCCGCTCACCGGCGTCTCCCCCGGATCGCCCGCATCGAACGGCCCAAAATGCCCGCTCGAATCAATGTTCCCCACCGGCTTCGGATTCACCAGCGTCGCATGAAACTCCAGCGGCTGCCCCGCTCCCACCGATCGCAGCCGCAGCCGGTGCACGATAAACCGCAGCGGCGGCTTGCCCGGCGTCCCGTTCTCAAGAATCAGCTTCGCCCGATCCACAA
>DAHVZZ010000608.1:0-1713 GCA_027323785.1 Acidobacterium sp.
CCACACAACGGCAAATGGCAATTCTTCCCCGTCGCCAAGGTCAACGGACGCCCCAGGCCGGAACTCGCCATCGTCGAGAGCAAGCCGCGGCGCGGCACTGCCGGCACCTTCATGCATCACCAACCACGACGGAATCTCTGGCTCACATCGCACCGCTCTATGCCATCGAAGAGAAGATCCGCAGCAAGCTCGCTGATCTGCGGCTAAACATCCGGCCGATACGGGCTCGGCCGCTGATCGATGACCTGGACCACTGGATGGAGAAATCGCTGCGTTGGCTCTCACCGTGGAGAGGAACGGCGGGCGCGATCCGCTACGTGTGCTCGCGCTGGCGCGCCCTCGCTCGCTCCATCAAAAAGGGTCGGCTGGAGATCGACAACAGTGCCGCCGAGCGGCGCTGGGCGCCGCAAGCTCTGGGCCGGAAGAACTATTTGTCTGTCGTGTCCGATGCCGGCGGTGATCGCACCGCCGCCTTTTACAGCCTGATCGGAACCGCGCTGAACCGCATCGACCCGGAGCTCTATCTCCGCTCGGTGCTTCGCCACGATGGCTTCGCATCCCGTCAACCGCATCGAGCAGCTTCTGCCCTGGAACCTCGACGCCGATGTGGACGCCGCCGCCAGGGGCGCCCGATCGTGACTGCGCAAGTCCCACTAATAAAATACATGCGTACTTACGCAGATCTGATCTTCGACATCCCGAAGGAGATGCCACGCCGGAGTCCAACGGATCAGATGTACGCTTACCAATCAACGTCTCTTCCGCGCGCCGCGTTCCAGTTCCGAAGCCTCCGTCTCCATCCTGCTCCCCCGCGGCATGCCTTCACCGTGCCGCACAGCCCAAGCTTTTTCCCTCGGCCTCACCCTGTACAGACGGCCAGAATGTGACGCTTACGCTTACCTGAAGTCTTCAGGAACTTCTGCCTTCCAATCCGCAAAGGCAGACTGGAGTGAGAAGCGATAGCGGTATCCGAGTTGGCGCAACCGAAGAGGTTCTATGTTCGTGGAGCGGAAAAGCTTTCGGACGCGCACCGGATTGATGGACTGCCTGACACCGACCATGCCAGAGAGAGTCGCAATTACATGAGAAGCCGCGAGAAGGAACCCGCGTGGAACGCTGAGTACCGGGCGACGTATTCCTGCCGTATTCTGAATCGTTAAGACAAACTGCTCTAATGCAGGTGCTGGATCCAGCGAAAAATTCAGCAGCAAGGATGGCAGATCCTGTTCCTCCAGCCCCTCGAGGCCGAACTGTATAACATGGCACAGTTCCTTCACATAACCTGCTGCCTTACGTGTGTTGCGATTTCCCATGTACACAAAGTAGCCTTTGACGAGACTGCGCACCAGACGAGTAACATTGCCGCCCTCTCCAGGCCCGAAGACGACGCCGGGGCGGAGAATGAGAAGCTTCCGGCGAGTCGCATCGGCCGCCTGCCACGCCAGGTGGATTTTCTCGGCGACGAGTTTTGAACTTCCATAAGCACTCTCTGGCGTGGGTATGGATAGCTCGTTCTTTACAGCCTCTGATGGGCCATAGGGCGAGATGCTGCTCGTAAAAACAATCCTCTGACACCCATTCTCAGCGGCCCAGGAGCAGGCCGCTTCTGCACCTGGAAGATTAGTTTCGAAGTATTCTTCGGATCTGTGACCGGGCTCCCGATGGACGGCGGCAAGATTGTAGAGCACACTGGCAGGCCCATTCGTAAGATTT
>DAHVZZ010000611.1:0-7479 GCA_027323785.1 Acidobacterium sp.
CCAGGTGCACAAACAAAACCCGCTCTATCTGGTAGCGCCAGACATGATCCAGGGTGGCATGACGATCCACAGCACCGCCGGGGTCGGTCTTTGCCAGACTCACTTCCAGAGTCTGCTGTTGCGCAACCGGCGGCTGACCGGGGCGGGAGGGCGGCGGAGTGCGACTCTGGCTCACCAGCGCGCGGTGGATGCGCATGACCATGCCCGGATGCGGAGGAGCCGGCTGCCAGCGCAGCACCACACCCTCTTTGCGGGTGGCAAGGTGCAGCCCGACAACGGCAGAAGGCGCGTTTCCGGTCGCGACCCAGGCGGGGTTCGATGGACCTGCCGTTTTTCCTGCCGGGTTTTCGAGTTCGACGTAATAGCTGACGGCCTTGTGCGGGCCAGCAATGAGACTGACGGGAAGCGCGGCGGTGAACTCCGCCGGCTTATCGGGGGGGAAGTCGGCGTCTCCAGCTGTCTGGCAATTGCGCAGGTGTCCGGTGACGGAGCGATCGGCTGGATTTGGCGTGAGGCCGGAGGTCCAGCAGATGTGGGCGCGCTGCCTGCCGTGGAGCTCCACCTTGTCCGTTGTATGACTGGGCATCTTCCAGCGCAGGAGGACCTGATTGGCCACTCGGGTCGCGGTCAGGTCTTTTACCGGTTGTGGCAGCCAAAGCGAGGGAGGCTGAGGGTTGGCCGGCAATCCGCAGCCAGCCAATAAGAGGATGCATCCCGATGCGGCGACCCACGCTGCGGTCTTCATGCAGTTTCAGCGTAGCAGAGCCTGCAGGGCGGTTCGGATCTCGCGATCTTCAAATGTAAATCCGGCTCTTTCCAATTTGGCGGGGATGGCATTCTGGGATGCCAGAAGCGCTCCATCGGCCATCTCTCCAAAAGCGAGGCGCAGGGCAATTGGCGGAACGGGGAACAACGCGGGACGATGGACCGCGGCGGCGAGCGCCTGGGTGAAGCCAAAATTCGTAACAGGCTGAGGTGCGGTCACATTGAAGGCTCCCGCAAGATCGTCGCGATCCATCAGGAAGAACATAACCCGGACCACATCGCGGAGAGACGCCCAGCTCATCCACTGTTTGCCCGAGCCGAGCCTTCCACCCAGGCCGAAACGGAAGGCCGGGAGCATCTTGCCCAGGGCGCCGCCATGCGGACTCAGCACGACGCCAAAGCGCAGATGGGCAACGCGGATTCCGGCATCGCGTGCGGCCTGGGCGGCCGCCTCCCATTTGAGGCAGGTTTCAGCGAGAAAGCCGGAACCCGGCGCGCTTTCTTCGGTGAGGAGCTCATCGCCGCGATTCCCATAGATCCCAACCGCGGAGGCGCACAAGAGAACACGTGGCTTGCTCCTGAGCATGGCCAGCATTCGGCTGAGGCGCTCTGTGGTGGCTACGCGGCTGACGACGATTTCTTTCTTCCATGCTTCGGTCCAGCGGTGCGCAACAGTAGCGCCGCTGAGGTGAATGACCGTATCGAAGCCCTCCAGATCGACAGGATGGACGGAATCGAGAGGGTCGCCGGGATTCCAGTAGATGCTCGAGCGGGACACGGCCTGCCGACGCCGAACCAGCCGCACGGCATCGTAGCCGGCCGCCTGGGCCTGACTTATCACCGCCGACCCAATCAGGCCGGAAGCACCACTGACCAGAACGCGTCCACCGTCATTTCGCATATCATGCCCGTCGGCCCGGCGAGATATCTGCCCGCAAGGCGAGAAGCCTCCGCGGAGGCTCAACACTCGATCATAGTACTCGCCGGTAGGGCTGAACCGGCACCAGAGAGCCATTCATTGCCATCGAAAAGCCTTGTGACTCGAAGAACATTCTGGTAGCTTTCAAGCCAACAGAATTTGGCGTAGTTGATCGGCAAAGCTATGGAAAACAAGCTTGAACCTGCCGCACCGCATTTCGACTCAGCACCACCGGTTTCATCGACGGCCGATGCCTTTATCGCCGAGAAGAGAATTGGCGAACGCATCCGGCGGCTTCGTCTGAAGCGCTCGATGGGCCTGGTGGAACTGGGCCGCCATGCGGGGCTTTCGGCCAGTTTTCTCTCTCAGCTCGAAACGGGACGGGTCGTCCCGACGCTGCGCAACCTGGCTCGGATTGCCATGGTCTTTGGCCGGGATCTCTCGTACTTCTTTGAGCCCGAGCCACACGCATTGTTCCGGGTCCACCGCAGCAGCGAGCGGGTGCGCCTGCCGCAGTCGGGCGTCGACAACCCGACGTATTTCTTCGAGAGCCTGGCATGGATGGTTCCGGACCGGCAGCTTGACCCGTATTACGCAGAATTTCTGCCGACGACGAAGCCCTCCGACGTTCGCCCGCACGTGCATCCGGGATATGAATTTCTCTATTTGCTGGAGGGTGAACTGGAAGTTCGGCACGGCGATCGCATCCATCATCTTTCACCGGGAGACAGCGCGTACTTCGACGCGGGAACTCCGCATTCTTATCATTGCGCGGGAGAGAAGCCCGCAGTGGCAATCATCGTAACGATGCATCAGATGATTCCGCAGCGGGCTCCTGGAGCAAACGCGGCGAATCTGGGACCGAGGCCGGTCGAATCCACGACGGAGCACTCAGCAAAGAACCGTCACTAACGCTCAAGGCCGCGCTGCGCCATGCGGGAAACCGTGAAGCAAAAGTTGCTTCCCTTCCCTACTTCGCTCTCCACCCAGATGCGTCCGCCATGCTGGCGGACGATGTTGCGGCAGATGGCCAGGCCGAGACCGGTTCCGCCCATGTCGCGGGAGTCGGAAGCATCTACCTGCTGAAATCTCTCAAAGATCAGGTCCAGCTTCTCCGGCGGAATGCCACGCCCCCGGTCCGAGACGGAGAGCACTGCCTCGGCTGCGCCCATTTCCCGCGCACGCAGCACAACGTCGCTGCCGGAGGGAGAAAACTTGATGGCGTTGCCGATGAGGTTTCCGAGGGTCTGAAGAATTCGATCCTCATCCACCCACAGCATCAGCGGCACAGCATCGATGCGCAGGGTGATTCCCGCCTTCTGGGCACTGGGGTGCTGGAGGTCGCAGGCGCGGCGGAGCAGATCCCGCGCATCCAGTTCCTGGAAGCGCATGGGAAGGCGTCCAGAAGCCATGCGCTCGAAATCGAGGATATCGTTGACGAGGCGGGTCAGGCGGTCGCAGTTGCCGACGGCGACGTTCATCATCTGCGCGGCCTTTTCGGGGCGCTTTTCGAGGGCACCTCCGGCAATGAGTCCAAGTGCGGCACGGAGAGCGGTGAGCGGGGTTCGAAGCTCGTGGCTGACCGTGGAGATGAATTCGTCCTTCATCCGGTCCAGCCGGCGTCGTTCGGTGACATCCTGGAAGGCAACGACCACGCCGGTGACGTGTCCATTGAGAAGCATGGGGCAGGCCACGTACTCGACGGGGACGGCGTCACCATTCTTATGGCGGAAGATTTCATCGCGCACACGGAGCGGAGCGTTGGCCCGGCGTGCGGCATAGATAGGGCTATCCTCGACTTTGTATGGCTGGCCCTCAATGCGGGCATGTCCCAGCATGGGCAGCAAATCCCTGCCTTCCATCTCCGCCTGATCGTAGCCGAGCAGGCGGGCTCCGACCTGGTTCATAAAGACAATCTGTCCCTGCATGTCGATGCCGAAGATGCCGTCTCCGACTGACTCCAGGATCGATTCGCGCTGCCGCATGAGGGCGTGGAGGCGATTTTCCGCATCGGTTTTTTCGGTTACGTCGACGCCATGGCTGAGGACGAAGGGCTGCATATCCGGCAGATCGAGCAGGCGATTGCGCCAGGCGATAAAGCGGACACTGCCGTCGCGATGCTGGAGCGTGAGGACGCCCTGTTCCTCGCCTGTTCGAGCAACGTCGCGAAGGTAGGCTTCAAAGCCAGGTCTCTGTTCCTCGACGACGAAATCGCCGAGCCAGCGGCCCGTCATTTCTTCGACCGTGTAGCCGAGGCTTTCCGCGGCGTAGGTGTTGATGGAGAGGAGGCGTCCCTCGAGGTCATGGGTGCAAACGATGCCGAGAGAGCCTTCAATGAGCTGGCGATATCTGGCTTCGCTGGCGCGCAATGCGGCTGCCGCTTCGCGCTGCTCGGTGACATCGACACCGGTCATGATGATGAAATTGATTTCGCCGATGCCGTCGGTGAGCGTGGTTGTGTTCCATGAAATTCGGCGGCGACGCCCCTCACGCGACAGCCAGTGGAGTTCGCAGGCCTGGCTCTGGCCCCCGTAGAGGGCCTGCTGCAGGAGATCGAGCGCAAGTTCGCGTTCCTCGGCGAGAAACAGCTCCTGGGGAAATGCGCGTCCAGCGAGCTCGGCAAATGTATAGCCGGTGATCTCTTCGCAGGCGCGGTTGAAGCGCACGATGCGTCCGGCTGTATCCAGCACCAGGACCAGGGCGCTCATCGTGTCGAGGACGGCGGAGACGAAGTTGCGCTCGACGGTCAGGGCCCGCTCGATTCTCTGGCGGCTGCGGATGGTCCGCTCCTGGGCACGGGTGTGAATCGAATACTCCATGCGGGTGACGACCTGGTTGGCCAGGACTTCGAGGATGGAGGCGTGCTCCTCGCGAAAGGCATTGGGCTTTGGCGACAACACGGCCAGGGTTCCAACAGCGCCCGCCGGGCCCGTGAGCGGAGAGCCGAGATAGGAGCGGCAGTTGATGGCGCGGGTGAGCGGGATGCCTTTGATCGGGAAACGGGGCTCTGTGCCGGCGTCGGCAATCAGCAGGGGCTTCTCTTCAAGGATGGCAAACTGGCAGGCGGTGGCGCGCCGAGGCAGTTCGGTGGCCTGGAAGCCGATTCGGGATTTGAACCAGAGGCGATTGGCGTCGAGAAAGCCGAGATAGGCGTAGGGCGCTCCAGTGACCTGCGCCGCCACGCGCGCGATGTCATCGAACGCGGGGTCGGGCGGGGTATCGAGGATGTCGTATTCGAGCAGCGATTTCAGCCGTTCGGCTTCATCCCGCTGCGCCGTTGTTGCGCCGTAGCTCATTCCGTCGTGACTTCTCCGGCGACGCCTTTCCCGCAGCAACCGGAGATGAAATCGGAAAGCGCCTCACGACCGAAACAAGGGTGAGTTCGGTGGACGGAAATCATCGCAGGTGCAGTGGCCTGAAGGCCAGCGTCGGCGGATTTACGCGGTGAGGCTTATTCCGGAACCAGAAAAATTGTGTCAAAAACTGGAGGAGGATACCCTGCCCCGTTCGGGGGATGAATCCCCGATGGACACCCCCCATTGGTACCCAGCTCCAATGCGGTTCTTTGGTGATCCATTAACGGTACTCAGGTAATTCCGCTTGTTACGCAAATAACTTTTGCGCGCGGATCGCAATGGATGCACAGCGGGTGCGGCTGGTTCGCCTTGAAGCAGATCCTTGCTGTCTGTTCCTGTTTGCTCTCTATTTTTAGGATAACAACCGACACGTTCAATCGTGCCAATAAAGTTGCGAGGCTGCGGCTGCTAAGCCCTGTGGAATGTGGAGGCGTTACCTCGGTGCGGGCGGTGGAGGCTTGACAGCTGACTGGCGGGCGGCAGACGGGAGTTCGCCCGGCGGACGGAAGCGGGCCGGTAGACTGGGAGTATGCTGCACCTGCTCAACCCGATTCCCGCGGAGCGTATTCGGCTGATTGTTTTCGATCTGGATGGGACGCTCATTGACTCGCGGCTTGATCTGACCAACTCGATCAACGCCATGCTGACGGAGTTCGACCGGCAGCCTTTGCCGGAAGAGATTATTGCGACGTACATTGGCGACGGCGCGGCGATGCTGGTGCGGCGGGCGCTGGGCGATCCGGACGACGAGCCGCTGGTGGAGAGCGCGCTGGAGCACTTTCTGGCGCATTACCGGGAGCACAAGCTGGACCACACGTATGTTTATCCGGGCGTGTTCGAGTCGCTGGAGGCGATGCGGACGCGGCAGGACGGATCGGCGCGGCAGATGGCGGTGCTGACGAACAAGCCGGTGCGGCCGTCGGAGGAGATTTGCGAGGCGCTGGGGCTGAGCCGGTTCATGTTCCGGATTTACGGCGGGAACAGCTTCAGCACGAAGAAGCCCGATCCGGAAGGGCTGCGGACGCTGATCCGGGAGGCGGGCGTGCATCCGGATGAGACGCTGATGGTGGGCGATTCGAGCGTGGACATTCTGACGGCGCGGCGGGCGGGAACGTGGGTGATGGGCTGCCGGTTTGGGCTGTCGTCGCACACGGTGGAGACGATTCCGTCGGATTGCCTGGTGGATCATGCGGGCGAATGGGCGGATGCGCTGCGGCTGGAGATGAAGAAGTAGGCGCGGTTTCGGCGTCCTGGACGGGGCGGCGAGCATCCGTTGAGAAAACGAAAACGAAGGAGAACTGCTGCGCATGTCCGACTCGACGATTGGCCAACCGCTGTCCGAAGCCGCTCTGGATCAGCTTTTCCGCAATGCCCGCACCTATTCGGCGTGGCTGCCGAAGGCGGTTCCGGTGGAGGTGCTGCGGCAAATCTACGACCTGTTGAAGCTGGCTCCGACGAGCGCGAATTCGACGCCGGCGCGGTTCGTCTTTGTGGCCTCAAAGGAGGCGAAGGAGCGGCTGCGGCCGGCGCTGAATGCTGGCAATGTGGAGAAGACGATGGCGGCTCCGGTGACGGCGATTGTGGCCGGCGACCTGGAGTTTTACGAGTATTTTCCGCGGCTGTTCCCTTTTGGCGATGTTCGGCAGTACTTTGTGGGGAAGCCGGATGTGATTGAGGAGCATGTACTTAGGAACGGGTCGCTGCAGGGGGCTTACCTGATGATGGCGGCGCGGGCACTGGGGCTGGATTGCGGGCCAATGTCGGGCTTTGACGCGGCTAAGGTGAATGCCGAGTTCTTCCCGGAGGGGAAGTGGAAGGCGAACTTCCTGTGCAACCTGGGCTACGGGGATCCGAGCCGGCTGCATCCGAGGAATCCGCGGCTGGAGTTTGAGGAAGCGGTGAAGGTGCTGTAGGGGTACCCCCTGGAAGGCCGTTATTTTGTTTTCAATCAGATGCCCTGAGGTCTTCGGGCATCTGACTGGATTTCCATCACTTCGGTCGCGGCTGTCGATGATCACCTGACGGCTGTGTGTGATCACCTGCCGGCTGCGAAGCCGGATGTGATGGCAGCGGCAACAGATACGGACGGCCGTCTGTGATCAGCTGAAGGCTGCGAAGTTGCGGTTGGCGGCCGTCTGCTGATCATTCGCGGCCGCCCTCTGATCAGGGAGACGGCTGCGATGGCGTTTTGAGCGCCTTGCGACGCCCAATGGAAAACCTCGCAACCCGTTCAGGCGGCGAGGCTTTTCTGTCTTAGTCTCTGATTTCAGGATAGCAATTCGCGCGAGGAATCGTGCCAACTTTGTTGAGAAGGGGCTGGCGGTAAGTTGTTTAGAATGTGCGTTCGTTACTTTGGTGCGGGCGGTGGATGGTTGACAGCGGTTGGAGGGAGCCAGTGGGAGCGCATGAGCCGGAAGAGTGCGATGAGCTGTTTGCGCG
>DAHVZZ010000621.1:0-10102 GCA_027323785.1 Acidobacterium sp.
CTCGACGCAGACGGTGGTGGCGAAGGTAACAGACACGAACGGGAACGGGATCACCGGTCTGAATCTCAGCTATTCCTCGACCGAGCCGCAGAACCTGACGATCAACACGAGCGGACTGGTGACGGCGGTATTCCCGAGCCACGCCACCGTGACAGCCGTGTGCCGGCCGCCGGCTTGCAATCCGGCGCCTTCGAACCTGATCGGCGTACTCGGCAACGGTATGCCGGTTGCCGGGAATCGGGTTTCGGTCAGTTCTCCGGGCCGGGTCAGCAACCAAATCTGGATGGCGTCCTCGCAGTCGCCTTATTTCTCTGAGGTCGATCTCACAACCGGGGGAGCGGCCTCTCCCGTGCGCATGCCCTATACGCCGAATTCGATGGTGATGGATCAGGGGGGCAACACCCTGTATTTTGGCAGTTACCACGAGCTGATGATTTACACCACGCATGGGAATCAGCTGGTCAAGGAAGACACGACCGTTCCAGGCGTGGTTCTGGCGGCGAGTCCCGACGGCTCGCAGGCTGTTATCAACGATCAGCTCCGCCAGGTGATCTATCTGTATTCGCCGAAAGCCGGCATCATATCGAGCATTGCCGGGGTCGCCTATCGGGCGCAGTATTCGGAGGATGGAACGACGGTCTATATCGCCGGTTTCGATCCGACAACGGGCGACAACACGCTCTTCATCTACGGCGACGGAACGGGCTGGTCCAAATACCCGCTGAACAACGAGCCCACTTACAGCTGTCCGCTGGAGGCCACCGGCTCGGCAGCCGTTCCCGCGTACAACCCCAACTGGGATCCCTTCTGCGGACCCGCGCTCGCGCTGACGGTTCCGGGCGTGGCCACTTTCCTGAGCGGCAACACCACGGCGGCTCACAGCTACTGCCCCAGCGCCAGCGCAAATCCTCCTTACTTTCCGGGCGCGGGAAGTGTAAACGTCGCCACCAAACAGCTGACGGCAACGCCGGATGGCAACCACATCCTGGGTGCGGACGGATCGAATTTCTCGGATATCTGGCTCTACCAGGACTCGAATAAGACGTCGCCGGGGGTTCCGGTGGGCGCCTGCCCGGCCTACGCAACCGGGACGCCGCCGAACCAGACGCCCGGAACGCCACTGACGCTGACCACTTCCTCCAATAGCGGAACGCTCCCGGTATCGCCGACGGAGATCGACCAGGTGGTCGCATCCCCGGATTCGAGCCTGGCGTTCATCACCTACAACGCGACCGCGGGCACGGGTATCCTGCCGTATTACCAGCCCTCTGCCACCACCGGTAATTTCGGGACGCTGGGTCAGGTACAGCTGTCGGCGGGAGCGCAGGCCCCGATTGCCGGCGCGTTCTCACCGGACGGCGCGCTGTTCTTTGTCAGCACCAGCGGAGACAATCTGGTTCATCTGGTGAGCACCTCCAGCCTGAAGGATACGAGCACGATCAACCCGAAGCTGCTGACCATCAACGGGGCTCCAGTGCCGGCGCAGTTCATCGCAATCAAGAGCCGCCCGACCACCTAAACTTCAGCGATTTGTGGGAAAAACGGCCGGCAGCAGCCGGCCGTTTTTCTTTGCCCGCGGGGCCGCGAGCGCCGGGCCGGACCTGGCTACGGCAGATTCATCGCCGGGCGGTACACTAGGTTTCATGCCGCGGGTCGCAATTATTTCCAAGCCTCAGAAGCAGGAACTGCAGGAACTGATGCCGGAGTTGGTGCTCTGGCTCAAGGCGCGCGGTTATGAGCCAATGCTGGACCCGGTGAGCGCCACCTACGTGCAGGACGAACCCGTCTGCGCCCGTCCGGACATGGCCAGCCTGCAGCCGGACCTGGTCATCGTCCTCGGAGGCGACGGTACTTTACTGGCCGCGGCGCGCGTGTTTGCGCATACCGGAGTGCCCATTCTCAGTGTGAACCTTGGGGCGCTGGGGTTTCTCACGGAGATCCCGCTGTCGGACCTTTACCGTCAGCTGGAAGCATGGGACGCGAAGTGCTGCTCCATCGAGTCGCGGGCGATGCTGCACAGCGAGTTGTGGCGCGATGGAAAGGTTCTGCGCGAGCACCATGCGCTGAACGATGTGGTCGTCGCCAAGGGCGCCATCGCGAGGATGGGGAATTTCAGCGTCGAGATCGACGAGCAGCTGGCCGCTTCCTTTCGCGCGGACGGTGTGATCGTGGCCACGCCGACCGGCTCGACAGCTTATTCGCTGGCGGCAGGCGGCCCGGTGCTGATTCCGGGAATGCAGGTGCTGGTGGTTACCCCGATTTGTCCGCATCAGCTCACGCTGCGCCCCCTGGTGGTGCCCAGCCGCGCCTGCATCGAAGTGTGCATCGAGGGGGTCCCCGATCAGATATTCCTGACCGTCGATGGGCAGGAGGCCATTCAGATGAAGGTGGGAGACAAGCTGCGCTGCCGCGGCTCGGAGTACTCCGTCAACCTGATCCGGACCTCGCCGAATGGGTTTTTCGATGTGCTGCGCTCGAAGCTCAAGTGGGGCGAGCGCTAGGGGCCAGCCGGAGGATCACTGCCGCAGAAGTTCCTGCAGGAGCAGATGCGCTTTGGTTGAGAGTGTCCGCGCGCCATCCAGATCGTTGGTTTTGAGCGCGTCGCGAGCCCGGGTAATAAAGCTTCGGATTTGCGCCACCGTCTTCTCTTCTTTCGGCGAAAGCCGTCGATGAAGCGAATTCAGTGCATTCTCGGTGGCATTGATCTGATCCGCGATCGCACCGCGATCGGCCGCATTCGCATCTCCGCCGGCCGTGGAGAGCTGGCCGATGGGCGATGCGCCGGTCGGCGGGGCACTGGCCATCTCCTGATCGAGCTGCGCGGTTTGCTGGGCGGCTTTCGCGGCCTTTTCCGCGGCGAGCTCCTGGGCGGTTTTGCGGCGGTACCGGTCATAGCGGCGAATCGGCCGCGGGTGCAGCTCCCGGTACGTTCGCGGGGGGGGCGAGGTATCCAGCATGACGGGGCGCGACCCACTCGGCGGCGCGATGGGCGGCAGGGGAGGAATCAGACGCGCCATCTCCGACGGCGGAAGCGAAGGGGCGGCGGCCTGCGGAGGCACGACGACCTTTGGCTGCCGGTGACGGCACCCTGTGATGAGAAATGCGGCAAACACCGACAGAGCCGCAATTCTGGTTCCGGATCTCATGCCCCGGACCTTTCTGGCTGGGTTTCACCACTTTGGCTAGCAGGCTCACCGGGTTCCGAGTGCTGGGGTGCATCCGCGGCGATTTGCTGTCCCGAACCGGCAGAAATCAATGGGAGCCGCAGTACAAACGTAGTTCCGCTCCCAGGCTTTGATTCTACGTCAATCTGGCCGTGGTGCATTTGCATGATGCGATAGGTCATCGCCAGGCCAATGCCGCTGCCCTCCTTTTTGGTCGTAAAGTACAGATCGAAAATGCGGTTGCGGATTTCGTCGGGGATTCCCTGACCGTGATCGCGGATCATGATGGATGCCCAGCGGGAGTCGTCGGTCAACCGAACCTCCAGCAGGCCTCCGGTGGCCATCGCCTGGGCTCCGTTCAAAACGATGTTGAGAATGGCCTGTCTCAGCAGATCGGAGTCGATCCGGGAGAAGACCGGCCAGTCCGGCGCCTGGCTTTCCAGAACCACCCCACGCGTTTGCAGTTCCGCGGTCGCCAGATTGAGGACGCTCGAGATCACTCGCCGCAGATCCTGATCCCGGAGCTGCAGCTCGACCGGGCGGGAGAAGTCCACCAGAGTTTGAACCACCCGATCGAGCCGGTGGATCTCGCTCTGGATCACCTCCAGGTGGCGTCCGGCATCGTCTCCAGCCTGCATTTTGTTCTTCAGGAGTTCCAGATGCACCACAATCGCATTGATCGGATTTTTGACCTCGTGCCCGACGCCGGCGGTGAGGCGGCCAATGGATGCCATGCGCCGGGAGACTTCCAGTTCGGTTTCGATTTCGCGGACCGATTCAAGGTCGTGGATGGTCAGCAATGCTCCCAGGGCATTGCGATCGCGGCCATGCGTGTCATGGATGAAGTCGAGGGAGACCTGCACACGGCGGCCGGTTTCGGTGGTGACCTCCTCCTGAACAATCGAGATTCCGCCTTCAAAGGCATCGCGGACGGTGCGGCCCAGGCGGGTGCTGCGATCGAAGATGTCGCGGACCTCGGCGCCAAAGATGCGGTCGCGACTCATGTTCAGGAAGTGTTCGACCGAGCTGGACACCAGAATGGCGCGGGCATCGCGGGTGAAAAGCATGATGCCGTCCTGGAGGTTGGAGAGAATCTGATCCAGATTTTCTCGCAGAGCCGAGAAGACCTCCTCGACGTTGCGGATGCGCTGGCCGAGCCGTTCGATCTTGCCGGAAACCTGAGCGACGGCATCGGGGCTGCGGCGCAGCAGCGGATCTGCGATTGCCGCCAACCCTCCCGGAGCTTCCTGCCGCGGGGGAAGCGGAGGCGGTTCGCTTGCCTGCTGGTTTTCTTCATCCGCCTGCAGCGCGGCAAGTGCATCGAGGCGCTGACTGATTTGCTCGATGGGTTGCAGCGCGAGGTTCGCCACAAACGCCGCGACCACCATCGAGATGACCATGGCCAGGCCGATGAAGCTGAAGGATGCGACCAGCCAGGGATGGAAGGCATTGCGCAGGAAAGTCGTGCGGATGCCGATACGGATTGTCAGGAAGGGCTGGTTGTTGAGATTGATGCCAACGGTGACGTCATAGACGCGCGGAGGGCCAAAGACGATTTCGAGCGTACGGATGAGGGATTGCCGGCGGAGCAGCGCGTAGTCCGGGCGGGGGGGAAGCACCTGGTCCGGCTGAATCGTATCGGGCACGGCGACAATTGCGCGGCCGCTCTTATCCGCCACGGCGATATCGAGCACGGTGGGCGAGTAGGTGATGATGGAGTTCAGCAGCGCGTTCAGCCCGGCATCCTGGCGCAGCGAGTCGGCGACGGCGGCACGGACCGCGGCCGGATCATGGGGATCGAACTTGCGCTGGCTCAGGCCTGTGGTGAGCGCGTCGTTCACCTGAAAGGCGACCTGATGCGCGAGAATGTCAGCCGTATCCCAGGACTGGTCGATGTGCTGCTGCAGGAGCTGCCCCAGCCAGATCCACGAGAAGACCACGACGACCGCGAAGACGAGGCCGGTGATGGCGAGGACGAGTTTGGTCTTCAGGCGCATGGTCGTCGAGCTTCGGTCAACGGCGAACCGGCCCAATCCGGTGGCGATGCATCGCCGCCGACCGGGCGGGGCACAGGCGTGTAGTTACTTTACAACTCCACCGCACTAGTCTTCGACGGCGGCAGCCGAGGCGGCTGTTCCGTATTCCCGAAGCTTATTGTGCAGTGTCTTCAGGCTGATACCCAGGATTTCGGCTGCCCGGGTCTTGTTGTTGTGCGTGGACTCGAGGGTCTTGAAGATCAGCATTTTCTCCGCGTCGTCCACAGTCGCTCCTACTTCCAGCTGGATGGCATTCGCGGGAATGTCGCCAGCGGGGCGCGGAGCCCGTGTACCGAAGCCCGGAGGCAGATGCCGGGACTGTAATTGTCCTTCACCGCACAGGACGACCGCGCGCTCGATGGTGTTGCGCAGCTGGCGTACGTTCCCTGGCCAGTCGCAGGCCATCAGACGCGCCATCATGTCGTTGTCCAGCCCGGTAACGTGGCTATGATGTTTTTGATTCATGTCCGCGATCAGCGATTCCGTAATCAGCGGGATGTCTTCCATGTGCTCCCGTAGCGGCGGCATATGGATATTGAAGACATTGAGTCGATAGAACAGATCGCTCCGCAGCTCGCCCGCGGCGACGGCTTCTTCCGGATCCTTGTTGGTGGCGGCGAGGACGCGCACGTCGATGGGCGCCTCCACCTTGCTGCCCAGCCGGCGCAGCTTGCGGTCTTCAAGCACGCGCAGCAGCTTGGCCTGGGTACCGACCGGCATTTCGCCGATCTCGTCGAGCAGCAGTGTGCCCTCTTCAGCCAGCTCGAAGCAGCCGGCGCGGCGTTCGATGGCTCCGGTGAACGCGCCCTTTTCGTGGCCGAAGATCTCGCTTTCGATCAGCGTCTCCGGTATCGCGGCGCAGTTCACGGCAACGAAAGGTCTGGAGCGGCGGGGGCTCAGGTCGTGGAGGGTCCGCGCGACCAGCTCCTTTCCGGTGCCGCTTTCTCCGGTGATCAGAACGGAAACGTTGCTGGCCGCGACCCGCTCAATCAGCGAGAAAATCTCCTGCATCTTCTTGGACGAGCCGACCAGCGAGCCGAGAACCCCGGTTTCGCGCAGTTTGCGGCGCGTCACCTCCAGCTCCCGCTCTGTCTCTCTCTGTCGGGAGGCGTTGGTGAGGATGGCGCGGAGGCGCGTCGAGTCCACCGGTTTCTGGATGAAGTCGTAGGCGCCGTTCTTCATGGCTTCCACGGCGGCTTCAATCGACCCCTGAGCCGTGAGCATGATGACGGCGACGCGATCGTTGCTTTCCCTCAGACGGGCCAGCAGTTCCAGCCCATCCATGCGCGGCATTTTGAGATCCGTGACAATGATGCCCGGCTGCCAGGCCGTCACTTTTTCCAGGGCTTCGATGCCGTCGCGGGCAGTTTCCGTGCGATATCCCCAGCCGGAGACGAGCTCGGCCAGGCCCGAAAGTGCGTAGGGCTCGTCTTCGACGATGAGAACCTTTTCCTGACTGGTCATACTTTATGGTTCAACACGGGCAATTACGGTTTGTTGTACCACGTTCACCGGGGCCGCAACAGAGCGGGCGGCCGCCATCCTGCGTCTGGAAGGGGGCAAGCTCCATGTTTGCTGTGGGATGCACGGCGCGGGCGAGGAGTATGCGCAGAGTCAGCTGGATGCCCGACTGCCTGCCGTATACTCAAGTGTTTGCCTCGACACGGCCTGCCCTCGGCCAGGCGGCGATGCCGTGGGGAGGCTCGTGGAGATGACCATGAATTCTGCTGCGGTTGAGTATGCGCGGGATAACGCGGCCCGCTTTCTGGAGGAGCTGAAGGCGCTGCTCCGCATTCCCTCGGTTTCCACTCTGCCGGAACATAAGGGCGATGTGGACGCCGCCGCCGAATGGGTAGCCGCCGATTTGCGGCGCATGGGCATGGAGAATGTCAGGGTGATCCGCGGCAGCGGACACCCGCTGGTCTACGGCGACTGGCTGCACGCAGAGGGAAAGCCAACCTGCCTGTGCTACGCGCACTACGACGTTCAGCCGCCGGATCCGCTCGATGAGTGGATCAGCCCGCCCTTTGAACCGGCGGAGCGGAATGGAAACCTCTATGCTCGGGGCGCGGTGGACGATAAGGGACAGCTGGTGTTGCAGCTGAAGGCCCTGGAATCGCTGCTGCGGGCGACGGGGCGGCTGCCGTTGAATGTCCGAGTCATCTTCGAGGGCGAGGAAGAAGTCGGCGGAGAGCAGATTGCCGCCTTTGTCCAGGAGCATCCGGAACAGCTGAAGGCGGATTTCGCGCTGATTTCCGATACCGAGATGTTCGCGCCGGAGCTGCCGACGCTGTGTGTGGGGCTGCGCGGCATGATCTACACGGAGCTGGAGGTTCGTGGTGCGCGGACCGATCTGCATTCAGGCATGTATGGCGGAGCCGCCCCCAACCCATTTGTGGCGCTCGCGCAGATCATTGCCGGGCTGAAGGATCGGGAGGGCCGAATTCTGATTCCGGGCTTCTACGACGCGGTCAAGGCTCCCACAGCCGCGGAGCTGAAAGCCTGGAAGAGCCTGCCCTTTGACGAAGAGGAGTACCGGACAACAGAGGTAGGGTCGACCGCTCTGGTCGGAGAGAAGGGGTACTCGGTCATCGAGCGGACCTGGGCCCGGCCGACCCTGGACGTGCACGGGATCATTGGCGGATTTACCGGGGCTGGGGCCAAGACCGTCATCCCGGCCCGTGCGACGGCCAAGGTTTCCATGCGCCTGGTTCCGGATATGCAGCCGGAGACTACGTTTCGCCAGTACAGCGAATACGTCCAGTCGCTTTGTCCGGAAGGGGTTACGGCGGAGGTGCGGCTGATCCATTCCGGCGAGGCGAGCGTGATCGGCACGGATAATGCTTATATTCGCGCCGCAACCCGTGCGCTGAAGACGGTGTGGGGCAGGGAGACGGTTTACATCCGGTCGGGCGGATCGATCCCCATCGTTGGCGATTTTGAGAAGTTTCTTAATATCCCGTCGGTGATGATGGGCTTCGGGCTGCCGGATGACGGACTTCATGCGCCGAACGAGAAGTTTCATATCCCCAATTTCCATCGGGGGATTGAGTCGGTGGTCCGGTTCCTGGAGGAGGTCGCCGAGGGTTAACTGGGCGCCCAGGCGTGGCGCTGCACCGCCGGGCACCGGCTCTTCCTGTACCTCGCTGGACAACACCGCGACATTTTCAAGCTCTGACGCATCTGCTAAGGTGTTTGAGTCAGTTTCGACAGCGAAGGAAAGAAGAAAGATGGCGAAGGCAGTCTGGAACGGGAAGACAATCGCGGAGAGCGACGTTTTTGAGACCGTGGAAGGGAATGTTTATTTCCCCGAAAGCGCGGTCAACCGAGAGTATCTGCGGCCAAGTTCCACCACGTCCACCTGTCCGTGGAAGGGCCAGGCGCGGTATTACAGCCTGCTGGTCGACGGGCAGGAAAACCAGGACGCTGCGTGGTATTACCCGAACCCCAATCCGGCGGCCCGCAACATTAAGAATCACATCGCTTTCTGGCGCGGCGTCGAGATCGAAAAGTAGCGCTGGATTCTTCCCCGCCGAGCGGGGCGAGCTACTGGTATCGCCGCTGCTGCCATTCCCAGGCGCTGCTGAGGATCGAGTCCAGTTCCGTGTGCCGGGGTTTCCATCCCAGCTCGCGGCCAATTTTTTCCGAACTGGCGATCAGCACAGCTGGGTCGCCGGGCCTGCGGGGCACGATCTCCGCTGGAATCGGGTGCCCGGTGACCCGCCGAGCCGACTCGATCACCTGCCGCACGGTAAAGCCATTGCCATTGCCAAGATTGTAGATGTGCTGGCCGCCGCCGGAAAGTGCTTCAAATGCAAGCAGATGGGCGTGGGCGAGATCCTCTACATGGATATAGTCCCGAATGCAGGTCCCGTCCGCAGTCGGATAGTCGTCGCCGTAGATGCGGATCTTTTCCCGGCGGCCGAGGGCGACGTCGAGGATGAGAGGGATAAGGTGAGATTCGGGCTCGTGGGCCTCGCCACGGCCCTGCACAGCTCCAGCGACGTTGAAGTAACGCAGGCTGGTGTAGGGAAAAGCATGTACCCGATACATCCAGGTGAGCATTTTTTCTACAAGCAGCTTCGATTCTCCGTACGCATTGGTGGGCCGAAGGGGCGCGTCTTCCCGGATCGGGGTGCTTTCCGGTTCGCCGTAGACGGCGGCGGTGGAAGAGAAGACGAGCCGGCGCACTCCGGTGCTCAGCATCGCTTCCAGCAGGCTCAGGGTAGAAGCGCTGTTGTTCCGGAAGTAAACCTCTGGCTTCGCCATGCTTTCGCCTGCTTCGATCAGTGCGGCAAAATGCATCACGCCATCAAAGCCATCGGAGAGAATCTTTTCCAGAGTGTTCCGGTCTGCGACATCCCCCTCGATGAAATCGACGCCTTGGGGAACCATGGACCTTGTCGCGTGGCAGAGATTGTCGTAAACCGTTACGGAGTGGCCTTGTGCCAGCATGGTTTGCGCGACCGTTCCACCGATGTAGCCGGCTCCGCCTGTAATCAAGATTTTCAATGCTCAGGCCTCCAATTTCTCGGTATTCTTAGCGCAACTGGTTCCCGCTGGTTTTCATTGATACCGTTATAACCCATTCCCCCTAACCTCTGGCATCGTCGTCTGTAAATTGCTGAAGCAGCATGATTTGCAGGTCATGGCGACTGTGTCCGGGGATCTGAGTCTATGTCTCCCTGGATGAACATCTGAGCGCAAAGCCAGGGAGCCACGTCGCTTAGTCAGGGCGCAAAAAGGGCGGGCGAAGACCTGCAGGGTCTCACCCAAACGGGTTACGGAAGGAACGTAACGACAGGGAGTATCCTGTGGGTAAACAGGCGACAAGTTCATTCGTGCATGTTGACGGATTTTTCCCGCGGAGGGGAAGGAACGGCAACCGGAAGCCGCAGATTT
>DAHVZZ010000627.1:0-1871 GCA_027323785.1 Acidobacterium sp.
AAGGCGCGGTGCAGGGCGTGGCGACGACCATGGCGAGGACGCCAGTGAAGAAGCTGCCCGCGTATCCCTGCTTTTGCGCGAGGCTGCCGCCCACGCTGGTGAGGCTGAGGCCGATTTCAAATTGCCCGGCGAGCGAGAGGCCAAGGAAGAAGAAGAGCATGGCCATGAGTGCGAGCATGATGGGGGATTGGAACTGAAATCCCCAGCCGAGTTGCCGGCCAGCGGCACGCAGGATGATCAGGACAGAGAGAATGACCCAGAACGAGAGAATGATGCCGGCGGTGTAGAGCCAGCCGTGGGCGCGCATTTTGCGACGATCATGCTGGGAGGATTGCACCAGCGCCAGTCCCTTAATGAAGAGAACCGGGAAGACGCAGGGCATGAGGTTGAGGAGCATTCCACCAAGGAGTGCGAGGCCCATGGCGCCGAAGAGGGCGCCAAAGGAGAAGCCGGAGGCAGCTTGCGTGGGCAGGGCGCCGAGTGGTGCATCGATGAGGTAGGCAGGGCTGCCCGGAACTTCCAGCACGCCGTGGAGATGTTTTGGCCGCGTGGTGAGGGTGGGGTCTTTGAGGAGCGAAAGAACGAAGCCGTTGCGGGTGGGGGTGGTTTTTTGCGGGGCAGCATTGGCGATGACGGTGAAGTCGAGGGGGAAGAACTGCGCGTGGGTGACTCGATGGCCGAGGAGCACAGCGAGTCGGAAGCCCTGCGGTGTGGGCTGGAAGCGCGCGATAGCGTCCGGGGGCAGCGGCCGGGGCATCTGGGCCTGGAATTCGCGGATGGATTGCTGCGCGGCAGCATCGACAGACGGGCGAGCAGGTGGAGCGGTGAGCGCGGTGCGTGTGAGGCGCAGCGTGGCCCGGCCGGGAAGGCAGACATTCTGGCAGACGAGCCAGGAGACGTTTGCGATGAGCGGGACCTGTTTGGCAGTGGGATGGAAATCGGGGGCGACTTTGAAGGTGATGGGAAGGACGACGCGGTTCTGGTAGCCGAAGTCCATGAGCGGGCCGAGGGGCAGGCGCATGGGTGGTGGGTATTGCAATTGTCCTGCGGTAACGCCTTGTGGGAGGTTCCATTGGACATTGGGTGGTTCGCCGGAATCACCGGCATTGATCCAATAGATGTGCCAGCCGGGAACGATGTGAAAGTCGAGTCCGCCAGTGAAGGTTTGGCCGGGATAAAGCTGCGCGGGCGGGAGGAGAAGCCTGACGGTGAGCTGCTGGGTAGAAGCGGAGTCCTGTGCGCGGGCCGGAGCGGGCGCGAGCAGCATGCCGCAGGCGAAGAGCAAAGCGAGCAGAGCGGCAGCAGGGCGCGGTGTCCGGATTTGGCGGCAGGGAAGCATACGTTTGATTTTAGGACTCTTGCGCGGGGATTTCGTTACCGCGGGAGGCCCAGTAAGAGATAAATCTATGGTTTACGGGGGCCGTGAGCGAGGCGTTCCTTGAAGAGGCAGTGGTCCATGACGACTTTGACGCCGGCGGCCTCGGCTTTGGCGGCGGCTATCTCGTTGACGACACCTTCCTGAAGCCAGAGGTATGGAATTTTGAGGCGGATGACGGCGTCGACGATTTCGGGGACATGCTCGGGGCGGCGGAAGACGTTGACGAGCTGGATTTGGCCGGGATGGACGGCTGCTGCGGCGTCGAGATCAGGGAAGGCCGGCTCACCGAGCGATGACGCGATGTTGGGATTGATGGGCAGGATGCGGTAGCCCTGGCTCTGGATGAAGCGCGAGACGCCGTAGCTAGCGCGGCCTTCGTGGTCGGCGAGGCCGACAACGGCGATGGTCCGGGTGCGGTCGAGGATTTCCTGGATGGTTTCGGGTTCGTTCAAGGCAGAGGCTCCTGCATTCATGATGCACGGCAATGGGAAGA
>DAHVZZ010000013.1:0-3104 GCA_027323785.1 Acidobacterium sp.
GGGCTGTCCTTAGTACGAGAGGACCGGGATGGACGAACCTCTTGTGTTCCAGTTGTCATGCCAATGGCACGGCTGGGTAGCGAAGTTCGGTTGTGATAACCGCTGAATGCATATAAGCGGGAAGCACGCCCCAAGATGAGATCTCCCTGAAGGGCCCAGGAAGACCACCTGGTTGATAGGCTGGAGGTGAAAGCGCAGCAATGCGTGCAGCTGACCAGTACTAATCGCCCGTTCGGCTTAATCATAGAATTAACTCTGCGCAGCCAATGCAGAGACATTCAACAACATCCTTGTGATGTCCAGTCGATTTCGCAGGCGCACCGAACCCCGAGGCCGAGAGGCCCTGGGGTTTCGGAGCCGGGCAGAAAGCCCGCTATGCGCCTCAAGTTGTGACGCCGGTTCGCCGTTTTCCAGTCCGTGAAAAAACTGTCCGGATGAAAACAGGTCGCGGGGTAACCAGCCCGCAGGCGTCGCTCGAGTTTCGGTCCCTGTGCGCGCAGCGCATCGGGTACCGCAAGTTTGCCGGTGACCATACCGCGAGGGTCCCACCCGTTCCCATCCCGAACACGGAAGTTAAGCCTCGTTGGGCCGATGGTACTGCACGCGAAAGTGTGTGGGAGATTAGGTGATCGCCGGCATAAACATAAAAGGCCCGCTCCTCGGAGCGGGCCTTTTTTCGTTTCCGGCTTGCCTTTGGGGTCCTGCAGCGAATTTTCCGCCTGTGCCGATTCCAGGAGACGACTGGGGCGACGGCTCGCATCCTAATCAAGAGAACGCAACATCGGCCTCAGGAGAACAACGCATCGGTGGACAGGCGGAGGTAGCTTGCCTCCGCGTGAGACGTTCGGCATTGTGTGCGTCTAAGTAGGTGGGAGTCAAAGTGTTTCGACATGCCATCCCAGTTGGACGGATCTTCGGTATCGCGATCGACCTGGATTTTTCCTGGTTCCTGATTGTCGGGCTGCTGACCTGGATGCTGGCCGTCAGCTATTTCCCGGCGGAATACCAGTCCGGGAGCGCGGCGCTTTACTGGGCGATGGGTTTTGTCACGGCGGTGATGCTGTTCGTCAGCGTGCTGATCCATGAGCTGGGCCATTCCATCGTCGCTCAGCTCCATGGACTGCGGGTTCCGCGCATCACGCTGTTCCTTTTCGGTGGCGTATCCCAGATCGCAGCTGAACCTCCATCCGCAGGTGCCGAATTCTGGATTGCGGTGATCGGGCCGCTGGTGAGTTTTGCCCTTGCGGCTTTCTTTTGGGAGATCGAACCGCTTTTCTCCGCCCTGCCGGCCGGGTATGAAGTGGTGCGGTACCTCGCGATCCTGAACCTGATCCTCGCCATATTCAACCTCATTCCCGGTTTCCCCCTGGATGGCGGTCGGGTGTTGCGGGCGATGATCTGGAAAGCAACGGGAGCGTACCAGAAAGCGACTGTGGCGGCCGCCATCACCGGACGCTTTGTTGGATTCATCCTGATCTTCTTTGGCGTATGGGAAGCGATCCGCGGGGCTCTGGTTGACGGAATCTGGATTGCCTTTATCGGCTGGTATCTGGAGAGCGCGGCGGGCAGCCAGTTGCAGGCGGAAAGCGCGCGCCGGCTGATCGGCGAGCATCGGGTAGCGGACGCCATGCAGCGCGAGTTCCCGCGAGTGCCCGGCGGGGTGACAGTTGAGGAGCTGGTGCGTCAATTCGTTCTGACGGGCAGTAATCATCATTACGTCGTCGTTCACGGCTCCCAGGGCATCGGGCTGCTCACGCTCGACCAGATGCAGGCCGAACCGCAGTCGGAGTGGGCTACGATGCGCGCCGAGCAGGCCATGGTTCCTCTCGGACAGCTGGAGACGATGGCACCGGATGCCGGGCTGTGGGAGGCTCTGGAAAAGATGGGCCGCGACGGGGTAAATCAGGTGCCCGTGGTGTCCCAGGGGGAGATTATCGGAGTGTTGTCGCGGGAAGACGTCCTGCACTACCTGAAGATGCTGCAGGCATTTGCGACCGGAGGCGCCGGACCGGGCGGCGGCAGAGGCGTTCCGGCCAATCGGGTCAGCACGGGCCACGGCCATTCGCGTTGGCCCTGACAGGGGCGAGCATTGACGGGCGACTCCGCCAGGAGGACGCCGGCAGATTCACCACCCAAGACAGAACGTAAGGAGAGAGAATGACAAGCGCAACAATTAGGAAGACACGCTGGGGTATCTTTGCGGCGGTTGCCGTCACCATGCTCGCGGTCGGAGGAGTTCTGCGTGCCGGCATCATCAAGCTGCCGGCCGGGCCTGGCGCGGCGGGGCAGAAACTCGTGATGAAATTCGACAAGAACCCCGCTCCGGTGAGCATGGCGCATTTCCAGAACGGCTATTCGTCGATTGTGGATCCGGCGCTGAAAGCGGTGGTGAGCATCTCCTCCACGACGGTGGTGAGGCAGCAGAACAATTTTCCCAGCCTCTTCAACGACCCATTCTTCCAGCAGTTTTTCGGACCGCAGATGCAGCAGCAGCCCCGGACCGAGCGTGAATACCGGCTGGGATCGGGTGTGATCGTGAATTCCAATGGCTACATCATCACCAACAACCATGTGGTGGCCGGAGCGAAAACGCTCGAGGTAACCACGGGGACTGACCAGACATACAAAGCGAAGGTGATCGGTCGCGATAAGCAGACGGACATCGCGCTGCTGAAGATCAACGCCACCAATCTGCCGACGCTGACGCTGGGCGACTCCAGCCATCTCAAGGTGGGTGACGTGGTTTTCGCCATCGGCGACCCATTTGCCATCGGCAAGACGGCGACCATGGGCATTGTGAGCGCGACGCATCGCGCGCTGGGCGGAAGCATCGAGCACTACGAAAACTTCATTCAGACGGATGCGGCCATCAATCCCGGTAACTCCGGCGGCGCGCTGATCGATATGCACGGCGATCTGATCGGCATCAACACCGCGATCATCGCTGGGCAGAATGGCGGGGGCAATGAAGGCATTGGTTTTGCTATCCCGATCAATATGGCCGTGAACATCGTTAACCAGCTTGCGGCCCACGGGAAGGTGATCCGCGGCTACCTTGGGGTGCACATTGAAAGCGTGACACCGCAGATGGCGCAGGCCTTCGG
>DAHVZZ010000014.1:0-7874 GCA_027323785.1 Acidobacterium sp.
TCAGTTCTCTGGCAGACGTATATTCGAGTGCCCCGGATTCCGCTCAGCATCCTCGACCGGCCATCGCATTTCCGCACGTGATCCCGTCATCTTTCACCCATGCGGCTTCCGAATGGCAGCCAGTCCGAGTCCCGCGCCTCCCAGCTTTTCCCACTCGCTGCGCCAGTTGGAACCCCTGGCAACCGCCTGCCGCGTGGAACCATAAGCACGCCTTATCGCGGATAACGATTATGAAGTTCCATACGAGATTTCCCGACGGTAACGTCGAGCTATGAGAGAGCAGACGTTCGTCATTGTCGGAGGTGGGGCCAGTGGCACGCTGACGGCGTACCATCTGGCACGTTGCACGCAGCGGACGAAGATCGTTCTGGTCGAGCCAGAGGCGCGGCCAGGACTGGGAGTGGCGTATTCGACGGGAAGCCTGCTGCATTTGCTGAATGTGCCGGCGGGCAAGATGAGCGCGCTGCCGGAGGAGCCGGGGCATTTTCTGGCGTGGCTGCGGCGGCATCACGACCCGGCGGCGAAGCAGCGGGACTTTGCACCGCGCGCGGTGTTTGGACGGTACATCCAGTCGCTGCTGGCGGAGACGCCGGGGATCGAGCATATTCGAGCCGAGGCGGTGGACTGCCGGGTGGAAGGCGAGCGCGCGGTGGTGACGCTGAGCGACGGGCGTCGGCTGACGGCCGACGCGGTGGTGCTGGCGACGGGAAATTTCGATCCGGCGCCACTGCGGGGCGTGGAAGAGGAGGCCATCCGGAGCGGGGCGTATCGGCACTCGGCGTGGGATCGCGGGACGTATGCCGGCCTGGAGGCGGACGCGCCGGTGGCGCTGATCGGCACAGGGCTGACGGCGGTGGATGTGGTGCTGCAGCTGCGGGAGATGGGACACCGCGGCAGGATTACCGCCATTTCGCGGCATGGGATCTTTCCGAATCGACATGCCGACTATGCGCCAATGGAACGGTGCGCGATTGCGGGGCCGGCTCCGAAGACCGCGCGGGAGCTGCTGCGCGGAGTGCATCAGGCGCTTCGCGGCGGCCATCCGTGGCGGGCAGTGGTGGACAGCCTGCGGAGGCGCACAAACGAGTTGTGGCTGGCGCTGCCGGTGCAGGAGCAGCGGCGCTTCCGGAGGCACCTGCAGCGGCGATGGGATGTGGTGCGGCACCGGATGGCGCCGCGTATTGCGGAGACTCTGGATGCGGAACTGAGCGCCGGCACGCTCACGCTCCTGAAAGGCAGTGTGGAAGCCGTCCGCCGGGATGGAACGGGCGCGGTGGTGCGCGCGCGGAGTCACGACGGGGAACGGTTTGAGGTGCGGGCGGAGCGGGTGATCAATTGCACCGGGCCGGCGATGGACTACCGGCGCGTGGGATCGGCGCTGCTGAACAGCCTGTTTGCGCAGGGATTGATTACCCCGGGTCCGCTGGGCGGCGGCCTGTGGAGCGACGAGCACGGAGCGCTGCGGGCGAACAACGGCCGCCATTCCCGGGTCCTGTTCAACATTGGGCCGGGGCGGCAGGGGACGCTGCTGGAGTCCATTGCGATTCCGGAACTGCGAGTGCAGGCTCAGGCGCTGGCGGAGCATCTGGCGGCCAGGCAGCCGGCGGTAACGGAGATGCAGGTGCAGGATCCGCCGAAGACCTTCCGGCTGCGCCGCGTGGCCGAACAGTCCGCCTAAGTCGTGGCGATGGGGCGAATGGCCGGACGAGGTTCGGCCATCTGCCACAGCCGCGGTTACAGTGGCGGCACGGCGGCGCGGTTCGGCGCTCCGCAGATTCTAGCCCCGCGCCCGGATCGCCGGATTGCGAAAGCACGATGGACGCCGCGCGACGTATCATCGCTGTGGATGGAGAATTTTCGACTCAAAGTTTTTCGCGTGGTGGCAAGTCATCTGAACTTCAGCCGCGCGGCCGAGGAACTGCTGCTCACGCAGCCGGCGGTCACGCAGCAGATCAAGGCGCTGGAAGACGAGTACGGCGTTTCGCTCTTCGACCGGAGAGGCGGACGCATCAGGCTCACACCTGCCGGGCAGGCTCTGCTGCCGTACGCGGAGAAGCTGCGGGAAATCTCAGAAGAAGCCTACGGCGCGGTGGCGGGAGCCACGGGAATACTGGGCGGACAGCTGGTGCTGGGCGCATCGCAGACAATTGGCCAATACCTGCTTCCGAACCTGGTGGCGGGCTTTTTGCGCCAGAATCCCAGGGTGCGAATTTCAGCGGTAAGCGGCAATACCGATACGATTCTGGAGTCGCTGGTGGCGCATCGCATTCAGCTGGCGATGGTGGAAGGACCGGCGCATCGGAAGGACGTGCACACCGAGCCATTCATGGAAGACGAGATGGTGCTGGTGGTGGCGGCCTGCCACGAGTGGGCCGATCGCGAGATCGAACTCGACGATTTGCGCACGGCGCCGCTGCTCACCCGCGAGTTTGGATCCGGATCGCGGCGCGTGGTCGAGAACGCGCTGCATCGCGCGGGACTGCGGCAGAAGGATCTGAACATCAGCATGGAGCTGGATTCGACCGAAGGCCTGCTCAGCGGAGTGGAAGCGGGACTGGGGGTCACGTTTGTCTCGCGCTGGGCGGCCCGCACCCAACTGGCCCTGGGAACGCTGAAACTGGCGCGGGTGCGGGGCCTGCGGATCACCCGGATGTTCTCCGTGGCCTATCCGGCGGGGCCGGTGCCGACAGGTGCGGCGGGGGAGTTCCGGCTCTTACTGCGGGCTAGCTCGATGAAGCTGCTGGCGGGCGAAGCACGCGGACGCAGGCCGGAGGCCTCTGCGGGCCGAAAACTGCGCAGAAAATAAGCCCGACATTCAGCCCGACTGCCGGACGCTGGACGTCCTTCCACGTGGGGCCTCGAATCTTTTCGGCAGCATCCACTTGACATTCAAGTGCAACGCGGGCGACTATGGGTCGTTCACTTGAAAGGCCAGTGGAGAACAATGCCGATTCAGATACTGCAGGGAACGCTCGATCTTATGATCCTGCGCACGCTGGCCGCGCTGGGCCCGCGGCACGCGTATGCGATTGCCACCCGGCTGGAGCAGGTTTCCGACGATTTGCTGCGCGTGAACCAGGGTACGCTCTATCCGGCGCTGGTGCGCCTGGAGCAAAACGGATGGATTCAAGGCTCGTGGGGGCGGACGGAGAACAATCGCGAGGCCAAATACTACGCGATCACCAAAGCCGGAGTGAAAGCTCTCCGGGAAGAGACCGAGCGCTGGCGGCAAATGGCAGCCGTGGTCGATAAGATGCTGGCGGAGGAGTCATGATCCGCGCGCGAATGAGGATGGCTATCGCAAAGCTGCGCGCACTGTGGCGGCGGCGGCAGGCGGATGAGGAGCTTGCGCGGGAGATCGCCACTCACCTGGCGCTGCTCGAGGAAGAGTTCGAGCGCAGCGGCATGTCTCCCGAAGAGGCGCGCCGGGCAGCGCGGCACAGGATCGGCGGCGTGGAGCAGGCAGCACAGGCGCATCGCGATGAGCGGTCGATTCTCTGGCTGGAACAGGTGCGGCAGGACATTCGCCAGGCGCTGCGGGCGTTCTTCCGGAAGCCCGGATTCACGGCGGTGGCCGTGGCTACGCTGGCCATCGGCATTGGCGTGAACACGACTCTGTTCACCGCCTACGATGCGGTTGCGCTCAAGCCCCTGCCCGTCGCGAATCCGAGCCTCGTGGTGCGGCTGGAGCGATGGTTTGCCAATGGTTCGCTGGGCGATGCGCAGTATGCCTTTTCGTGGCCGGAATACCGGTACTGCCAGCATCATCAGGATGTGTTTTCAGCGCTCGTGGCGACGAGCTGGCCAGTGCGGGTGCGGGCGACGCTCTCTGGACACAGGGAAACCCGGCAACTGCCGGCGCTCACAGGACAGCTGGTTTCCGGCAATTACTTCAGAAGCTTCGGCGTGGATGCAAAACTGGGGCGCATGTTCGGTCCCGAAACCGACGGCGCTGCGGGAGCCCATCCTGTGATCGTCCTCAGCTACGATTTCTGGCGGCGCGAGTTCTCGAGTAGCCCCAGTATCGTTGGGTCGCTCGTGAAGATCGACGGAACGATGTTTTCCATTATCGGAGTCGCGCCGCGGGACTTTACCGGAACATCTCTGCTTCCCGAGGTGCCGGACTTCTGGGCGCCGGCGTCGATGCAGGCGCAGCTTGTGCCCGGATACGACTGGCTGCGCGCCGCAAAGGACGACCACTTCCAGATTCTTGGGGAGCTCGCCCCGAATGCCGGCCTCGGCCGCGCGCAGGCGCAGACCGCCGCGCTCATCCACCAGTTTTCCCGGACGTATGTTTCCACCAATCCCACTCTGAACGTCACGCTGCAGCACACCGCATTCTTCGGGAACACCAGCGATCCGCGCTTTCAGGCCGGCGTTGCCGCCGTAATGCTGATCGTGCTCATGGTGCTCCTGGTTGCATGTGCCAATGTCGCAAACATGCTGCTGGCGCGCGGTGCGGCGCGGCAGCGGGAGATCGGCCTGCGGCTGGCGCTGGGAGCCAGCCGCAGCCGGGTGATCCGCCAGCTGATAACGGAGAGCGTGTTGCTGGCCCTTGCCGGTGGACTGAGTGGGCTGGCGCTATCGATAGCAGCGAGCCGGCTGCTCCGCGAAGCGGTGGTGCGCATGCTGAACGCTCAGCTCGGCAGCAGCTTTGCGTTCAGCCTGAACCTCAGTCCCGACTGGCGCGTGATCGCCTATGCGCTGGTTCTGTCAGTAATGGCGGGAATTGTCTTTGGGCTGTCACCCGCCCTGCAGTTCAGCAGACCGGAACTTGCCGGCTCGATCCGGGACGAAACCACTTCCTTTGGAGGCAGGCTGCACCGCTCCCATCTGCGAAATTTGCTGATCGCGGCTCAGGTTGCCGTCTCGATGGTTCTGCTCACCTGCTCAGGACTCCTGGTGCGCGGCCTGATTCGCTCGCAGAGCGCGAGCCCCGGATTCGACACTCGCCAGGTGTTTCTTCTGCTGGTCGATTATGGAGACAACGCGGCGCAGTCAGCGAGCGTCTTTCATCGTCTCGTCAGCCGGCTGCAAAAGACACCTCAGCTGGACAGCGTCGCATATGGCCGCGGACCGATGATGGGCACGTGGACGCCGCCGGTCCTGGTCCACCGGTCGGGCGCGGTGAACGGCGTCGAGCATGGGCGAACCCTGGCCAGTTATGCCTCACGTAACTACTTCAGGACGCTCGGAATTGCTCTGCTTCGCGGCCGCGACTTCACTCGTCAGGAATCCGCGGCCGGCTCTCACGTGGCCGTGATCAGCGAGGCGACGGCCCGTCGCTACTGGCCCGGAGAGGATCCGATTGGGCGTCACTTTCAACTCGATCTGCACTTTAACGGCAAGCTGTCCGAGTATGAAGTCGTCGGCGTCGTGAAGGACGTTCGCTTTGCCAACCTCACTCGCATCGATCCGGCGCACGTCTATCTTGCGCCGAACCCGCAAGGCACGTATCCGATTCTGCTGAATACCGGCATGAATCAGCACGCCGCGCTGGCAGCCATTTGGGGAGCCGTTGCGCATGTCGACAGAAATCTGGTGTCTTCCGCCGACCTGTGGAACGCGCAAACCATGCTGATTCGGCCCCAGCGCACGCTGGCCCGGGTGATGGCGCTCTTCGCGGCCGGACTTGCCTTGCTGGCGATTGTGCTTTCCGGCGTGGGAATCTACGGGGTGATGGCGTACGTCGTCAGCCAGCGAACGCAGGAGATTGGCATCCAGATGGCGCTGGGCGCCCGCGCGGGCGACGTGCTGAGAAGTCTTGCCCTGTGGGGACTGAAGCCGGTTGCCGCCGGCATGCTCATCGGCCTTGCATGCGGCGCCGCGGTATCGGCCGTGCTGCACAGCACCCTTGTCCTTCCCGGGTCGAGTGACTTCCTTTATGGCGTGCATTACTACGATCCCTTAACCTTCCTCGGGATATCAGTATTCCTGGTCGCAGTTTCACTGCTGGCAAGCCTCGGGCCGGCTGTCAGGGCGATACGGGTGGATCCAATCATCGCGCTCAGGTACGAATAACTGCCGGTTAGATGGCGACCTTCTGATCTCCATTGCCAGGCGCGCTGGCCGCCGATATAACGGCGGGCATGTTTGAGGGAAGAAAGACTCGGAAGCAGGTGGCGTTTCCTGACCGGCAGTGCTGGCTGCGGAATGTAATGGCCCCATCGTACTTCTGCACGATGCCCTTGCTGATCCACAGCCCAAGGCCGGTGCCCTTATCCGCTTTGGTGCTGAAGAAGGGCTGAAACAGCTGCTTCTCGTCCTCCTCGCGAATTCCGACTCCGGTGTCGATGACCGACACCGTGACGCCGGGGCGATCCGTCAGTCGGTCGGTGGAATCCGCGACTCGAATCCGCAGCGTTCCACCGTACGCCATCGCCTGGATGGCGTTATCGATCAGATTGAAGAAGATTTGCCGTATTTCCACCGAATACCCGCAGATCGTCCGATGCGACTGGAAGCGCTTCTCGGCGGTGATTCCAGCCTCTTCCAGCGCGTGGGTCTGCACTTCCAGAATGCTGTCGATCACCTCCGTGAGGGAGACGGCCACCGGCTGCTTCGATTCGCGATAGAAGCTGAGGGTCTGGCGGGTGATGTGGCTGGCGCGCTGCAGCTCACGCTCCGCGAGTGAGGCGTAATGGCGCGCCTCGTCGTCCAGCGACGGATGATTACGCAACAGATAGAAGGCGTTCGTGATCGCCTCCAGCGGGTTATTGATCTCGTGCGCGATGATGCCGGCGGTTCGTCCCATCGCCGCCAGGCTCTCGGCGCGGCGCAGCGCTTCCTCCGCGCGCAGCTCTCCGGTGATGTCGCGATTGATCTCCAGAACTGAATTGCTTTGGTGGTCGAGAACCTTTCGGGTAGCCACCACGACCTCACGTCCATCGCGGGTTCGCTGACGCAGCCTTCCCTGCCAGCTGCCTTCGGAACGGAGACGGCGGTTCACATCCTCCTCGGAGACGGGGAAGACGGTTTGCAGCAGAACATGGACATTCTTCCCGATGGTGTCCTCGCGCCGCCAGCCATAGAGCGCCTCGGCCCCGGCATTCCAGTAGCGGACCGCGCCATCGTAGTCGCGCACCATAATGGCCTCGGAGGCCAGCTCCAGCAGTTCGGCGCGCTCGCGCAGCGCCTTCTCCAGCACGCGCCGCTGACTGATGTCGTAAAACACGCCCACCGCGCCCCGCACTTTTCCGGCCTTGGCCGCCAGCGGACTGGCGCTGGCCAGAATATGCCGCTCCTGGCCGTCGTCTTCCTTGAACTGCATCTCCGTGTTGGTCACCGAACCGCCATTTTGCGCGGCCTGCCGCATGAAATCCACCGGCGAAACCGTATCCGCGTTCGCATTCGCGGGAGACTCCAGGCTATCCCTGAAAATCGCGCGAAACGCCTGATTGGCCGTGACCCGGGAGAACGATGGATCGGTGGAGATCGCCACGCCGACAGGGAGAACCTGCATGATCGTTTCAAGTTCGTCCAGCCGTTCCTCCATCTGCTGGTTCAGCAGGCGGATTCTTTCCTCGGCCGCAATTTGCTCGCTGATGTCGGTTCCCGTGGCGAACCAGCGAACGACGTTCCCATGAGAATCGAGAATCGGCACCGCGCGGCACAGGAACCAGCGGTACTCGCCCTCACAGGTGCGAAGCGGGAAAGTGTCTTCCCACGGATTGCCGTTGGCTACGGCCTGGGAGATGCCTTCCTGAATGCGTGCCTGATGGTCCGGGTGGCGCAGGTAGGCCCAGCCGGTCTGCCTGAGCGTCTCTATGGGAACGCAGGCGAAGTCGCACCAGCGCCGGTTGTACCAGAAGGCCTCGCCGTCGGCCTGGGCCATCCAGGCAAGCTGCGGAATGGCGTCCGCCAGCGTACGAAAC
>DAHVZZ010000015.1:0-3745 GCA_027323785.1 Acidobacterium sp.
GCTTCCATGGCGGTGGTGGATTCCATGGCGGTGGTGGATTCCATGGCGGTGGTGGATTCCATGGCGGTGGTGGATTCCACGGGGGTGGTGGCTTCCATGGCGGTGGCGGCTTCCACGGCGGTGGCGGACATCGCTAACTTACGACCAGCTTGAAACAGAGAGACGCGCCGAGATTAGGCGCGTCTTTTTGTTCGCCGGCGTGCGGTCGTTCACGTCTCCATCTAAGGTCCGAACTGCACAACGATCTGGGTACCAGCGGGAACTTTGGATCCGGCAGCGGGAACCTGCTGCCGCGCCACGCCTGAACCAACGACGCGCAGGCCGAGGCCCGCGGCGCTGGCTTCAACAATCACCTGCCGCATGGATTGACCGACAAACGAAGGCACCGCCACCTGGTTGCTGGGCACCTCGACCGCGCCCTTCTGGCTCAGTTCAGCCGCAGACGGCCCTGCGGCAGCCGCCGAAGCTGCCAATTGGCTGGCGCGCTTTGCGTGTCCCTGGCCGGCCTCGAATGCGGAGCCGGATGCGGCATGATCAGGCGCGGGAGATTCTGCAGCGCCGTCGTCCGGAGGGTTGCGCAGGGGATCGCTGGCCGGAAGGTGATTCACCTCGGCAAACAGCGACTGCAGATCGTGCAACTGCTCCTGCGGGACATCGTCCACCTCATTCTTCACCGGGGCATTGGCCATTAGCAGGGACGGCTTGCCTGGCTTCATTGGCTGATCGTGCTGCACCCCGAGATATTCGAGGATTTCCTGCGCCAGCTGCCGGAACAGCGGCGCGCTGGCCACCGCTCCGTAGTGGGAGCCTTTGTGCGGGGAATCCATGACCACCACGATGGTCACGGCCGGATCGTTCACCGGCGCGAATCCGGCAAACGATGCGATGAGATTGGTCTTCGAATAGCGGTGGGTGCGGGGATTGATCTTCTGCGCCGTCCCGGTTTTTCCGGCTGAGCTGTAGCCGTCGAGTTGGGCGTTGACGCCGGTGCCATAGAGCACCACGTCCTGCAGCATCTGGCGCATCTCCGCCGCGGTGGTTTCGGTAATCACGCGATGAGCACCCGGCGGAAGCGAATTGGGCAGTTCCCCTCCGGGATGGAACGGTATGGGGCTGAGAGTGTGGTTGGCCACTGTATCCGGCGTCGCCTTCATCACGATGCGCGGGGGAATATAGACGCCGCCATTGGCGACCGTGGAAACCATGGCCGCGATCTGGAGCGGGGTCACAGCGATTTCCTGTCCCATGGGAATGGACCCGATGGTCGTGGGCTGCCACCGATTGGGGGGCTTGACCAGGCCCATCGTCTCACCGGGCAGGTCGATGCCTGTCTTCTGGCCGAAGCCGAAGGCGCGAATGTAATGGTAGAAGCGATCCTTGCCCATGCGCAGAGCCATCTTGATCGCGCCCACGTCGCTGGAGACTTCCAGAGCCTGCGTCGCCGTGATGACGTGGTAATGCTCGCCGGGCGCGTCATGGACGATTCTTCCGGCGATGTTGATCTTGCCGCCCAGACAGTCCACCTTGCCATTGGGCGTAACAACGCCGGAGTTCAGGGCGGCTGAGTAGGTAACGATCTTGAATACGGATCCCGGCTCGTACACGTCGCTCACGGCGCGATTGTCGAGCAGATCGGGATCGGTGTAACGGAAGTCATTGGGGTTGAAGGTGGGGCGTATAGCCAGCGCGAGGATTTGGCCGGTATAGGGATCCTGCACGACGACGGTGCCGTGCTCGGCGCCGGTGCGCTTCATGTTCTCTTCCAGCGCATGCTCGGCCATGTACTGGATGTTGGCGTCGATGGTGAGGACCACATTCTCGCCCGGCTTCGGGTCGCGCTCATGGCTGGACAGCACGTGGCGGCGCGCATCGACGGCGGTGAGCATTTCCCCGGGAGTCCCGCGGAGCTGCTGGTCGTAGGTCTCCTCGACTCCGGCGAGACCGTGGCCGTCCATTCCCACATAGCCGAGCACCTGGGCGGCCAGGGTCTGATCCGGATAGAAGCGCTTGAACTCCTTCAGGTAGTAAATGCCCTTCAGGTGCAGAGCTTTCACCTGGGCAATGACAGCCTTGCTCTGCTTGCGGGCGATCCATGCAAATTCGCGGGAGTCGCGCAGGCGCGCCAGGATTTGATGCTGCGATGTGTACCAGTCATTGGGATCGCGGTGGACGATTTTCGCGAGCATGCTCGCGTACCGCTCTTTGTTCGCCTCCGAGCCGATCTCCGACGGGTCGGCATAAATGGACTGAGCGGCGACGGTCATGGCCAGCTCATGGAGATTGCGATCGAAGATGATGCCGCGGCGCGGGGGCACCTTGAAGGTGCGCTCCTCCTGGCGCTCCGACCACTCTGTCCATTTGGCGTGCTGAATCACCTGCAGCCATACCAGGCGTCCGGCGATGATGCCCGCCCAGGCGGCGAACAGCCCCAGCATGAGAACCACGCGCAGACGCCGCATGGGCGTGACGAGGGGTGCGCCATGGCCACTCGGGTTCCGGGACTTAAGAAAAGAAAGGCCGCCGCCCGATGCACTCGAGCGGCGGCTAGAGGAGCCGGAGGAACCCGTACGCTCTCTGCTCGAGCGCCGGGAGAAAAGCCTGGGGGAGAAGGCAAATCTCACTGCGGCAACAGCCTCCTCACCGGAAAATCAATGCATTGCCGGCAGAACCGGATTGGCGTCCGCCATGATGGCCGAGCTGCCCTGTGCGGCTCCGTTCGGCATGACGACCTGACCGGGGCGCGGAGGTGTCAGTCCCAGTTGCCGCGCCAGGGTGTCGATGCGCGCGGGACTGGCCAGCTGTGCCTCCGTGAGACGCAGGTCGCGGTTCTGTTCTTCGAGCCGCTGCAGCTGCTGCCTCTGGGCCTCGACCTTGTAGCCATACTCAATGGAGAGAAAGTGCTGCCATCCATAAAGCAGGGCCAGAGACAGGAGGAAGATCATGGCGAGAGCAAAGGTGCGCATCTCGCGCGAGCGCTGCGGATCGGCGGCCTTGACGAGCCGCGTATTGTCGAACTTTTTGGTAAAGAGCGCTTCCGGCGTGGGTCCGCGCCGGCACCGCAACTGCGCCGCCATCAGCAGGGCGTTGTGCTCCGCAACCCATTCCGCGCCGCGGCCCCTGCCACTGATTCCCTGCACCGGTATCGCCTGTGTCGCCATCTCGATTCTCCGCAAACCCGACCCGTGCCGCCTGCTCCGGGTTCTTCTGCCCTTCCTTAGCGACCGGGCCAGGGTCGCTGTGAATTTGGAAGGATTGTGATGCGTGGTCGTCGTTGATTTACTTTCGCCTTGTACTGCGGCAGGACGACCCCGGCCCGATCCTTACTTTCTTTCCGCCGCCCGCAGCTTGGCGCTGCGCGACCGCGGGTTGCGATCCGTTTCCTCGGCGTCAGCCACGACCGGCTTCCGCGTGAGGAGTTCCCAAATTCCCTGCCGCGCACCGTCGCGCAGCGCATCTTTGACGCGCCGGTCCTCCAGCGAGTGGAAGCTGATGGCCACCAGTCTTCCGCCAGGCTTCAGCAGATCCGGAGCGGCGTGGAGCAAAGCGTCAATCTCGCCCAGCTCCGCGTTGATATAAATTCGAAGAGCCTGAAAGGTGCGGGTGGCGGGATGAATGCGCTCGGATTTCATTGCCGGGGCCGCGGCCGCAACAACTCCGGCCAACTGCACCGTTGTTGTCAGCGGCCGCGCCCTGACAATGGCTCTGGCGATTCTCCGCGACCTCCTTTCCTCTCCGAATTCGTAAA
>DAHVZZ010000031.1:0-2310 GCA_027323785.1 Acidobacterium sp.
ATTTCGGTCCCTCCGCCGCTTCCGCGTCCCGGTCCGGAAGTCCCACATTCCCGCTGGGTATACAACTAAAACGATTCATCTTGACGCTCCTCTCACCTGCCCATTAGCATTTGCCTGTCCCGAAATCGAGGTGAATATGCCAAAAATCCCACAGTTAGCCCGGCGGATCGTGTTGTGCGCCGGAGCCGCCCTGTTTGCCGTTTCTCTGTCTGCCGCAGCGCAAAACCAGCCGCCCGCCCGCCCGTGGATGAACAAGTCCCTGTCGCCGGACCAGCGCGCCGATCTGGTGATTCAGCAGATGACCCTGAACGAGAAGCTCAACTTCCTGCACGGCACCGGCTGGAACGGCCTCCGTCCCGGCGCGAAGCAGCCGGCAGGCTCGCTCGGCGGCGCCGGATTCGTCGAAGGCGTGCCGCGTCTCGGCATCCCCGGCATCAACATGGCGGACTCCGCCGTCGGCGTCCGCCTTTCGGCCGCGGGCAGCCACTATGCCACCCTGCTGCCCTCCGTGCTCGGCACCGCCTCCAGCTGGGATCCCAAAGCGGGCTTCCTGTTCGGCGACGTCATCGGCCGCGAGCTGCGCGAGACCGGCTACAACATGTCCATCGGCGGCGGCATGGACCTCGCCCGCGATCCGCGTGACGGCCGCGAGTTCGAGTACGGCGGCGAAGACCCGCTGCTCGACGGCACCATCGTCGGCAACATCGCCAAAGGCGTCCAGTCCAACCACGTCATGGGCGACATTAAGCACTACGCCTTCAACGATCAGGAAACCGGCCGCACCATCGTCAACGCGCAGATCAGCCAGCGCGCCGCCCGCGAAAGCGACCTGCTGGCCTTCCAGATCGCCATCACCATGGCCCATCCGGCCGGCGTAATGTGCTCCTATAACCGGAACACCATCACCCCGCCGCAGACGAAACCCGACTGGTCCTGCCAGGACGACTACCTGCTGAACCAGGTTCTCAAGAAGGACTGGCATTTCCGGGGCTTCGTGCTCTCCGACTGGGGCGGCACCCACTCCTCCGTTCACGCCTTCATGTCCGGACTCGACCAGGAGCAGCCCGGCGACCGCTACTTCGGCGAGCCTCTGAAGAAGGCTGTCGAGGACGGCCAGGTTCCCATGTCGCGCCTCAATGACGCCGTCCACCGCGTCCTGCGCGAGATGTTCGCCAACGGCGTCATCGATAATCCGCCGCAGACCGAGGAAGTCAATCCCTTCCTGGGCCGCCGCAATGCCGAGCACATTGCCGAAGAGGGCATCGTTCTGCTGAAGAACCAGGACCACCTCCTGCCGCTCTCGGCGAGCAATCTCAAATCCATCGCCCTCATCGGCGCCCATGCCGATGTCGCCGTCATCTCCGGCGGCGGCTCGGCACAGGTCGACGCCCCCGCCGGTGGCGCGGTGCATCCGCATCCCGGCCCGTCGCACTGGATGGAGCAAGTCTGGTTCCCGTCCTCACCGGAGCGGAGCATTCGCAAAATCGCCCCCAACGCCGACATCCAGTTCAACGAAGGCAAGGATGTTCAGTCGGCCGCGGCTCTGGCCGCCAAATCGCAGCTGGCCATCGTCTTCGTCACCCAGTGGATGAGCGAAGGCATGGACCGTCCCAACCTGCAGCTTCCCAACAACCAGAACGCGCTGGTCGAAGCGGTGGCGAAGGCTAACCCCAACACCATCGTGGTCATTGAGAGCGGCGGCCCGGTCTCCATGCCCTGGATCGGCCAGGTCAAAGGCGTCGTCGAAGCCTGGTATCCCGGCATCGGCGGAGCCCAGGCCCTCGCCAACATCCTCTTCGGCGACGTCAATCCCTCTGGCCGTCTGGCCATCACCTTCCCGAAGGATGTTGCCCAGCTGCCGCATCCGGTGGTTCCCGGCATGGACCTCAAACTGAAGGGCGGAATGCCTGAAACCGGCTTCCACAAGCCCGTGCCCTTCAACGCCAACTACAACGTCGAAGGCGAGCGCGTCGGCTACAAGTGGTTTGAGTCGGAGCACAAAACTCCGCTCTTCCCCTTCGGCTTCGGGCTCTCCTATACCACCTACCGGTTCTCGAGCCTCTCGGTGAACAGCACGGCTCACACCGCAACCTTCACCGTGACCAACACCGGCCACCGCGCCGGCACGGAAGTCGCGCAGCTCTACGCCGTGCTGCCCGCCTCCACTGGCGAGAACACCTTCCGCCGTCTGATCGGATGGGACCGCGTCGAGCTGAACCCCGGCCAGTCCAAAACCGTCACGGTTCCCATGAACCCGCTCACCCTGTCCATCTTCAATGTGCAGAAGAACGCCTTCACCATGGTTCCCGG
>DAHVZZ010000041.1:0-2763 GCA_027323785.1 Acidobacterium sp.
TCCAGCACTTTCCGCAACTCGTCCCCGCCCTGAAACACGCTGAACTTTGTCCGCATCACCTGATCGATTCGCGCCCGCATCAGCACCGGCACCGAATAATCCTGCAGCACGATCAGCCCCCGCTTCACCAGCTTGATCGTCATGATCGATTCGCGGCTGAACAGCCGCACGAAGCCATCCGCCACCATCACGCACACGATCAGCGGCAGCAGCGCATTCGGGTTGTGGCTCAGCTCGAACAGAAACACAATGCTCGTGAACGGAGCCCGCGCGATCCCGCCGAACACCGCGGCCATGGCCGCCAGCGCATAGAATGCCGGATCGCTCACAACCGTCGGCAGCCAGTGATGCATCAGCATCGCGAACGCCGCCCCCAGTCCGCCCCCCACCACAAGCGATGGCGCAAACACCCCGCCCGTCGTCCCCGAACCCAGCGAGATCACCAGCGCCCAGAACTTCGCCAGCGAGATCCCCACCAGATGCCCCGGCGTCAGACGATCGTTCAGCATCGCCCGGATGGTGTCGTAGCTGGTTCCCAGCACCTGCGGGTAGAAATATCCCAGCACTCCCAGAATCAGCGCGCCGATGACCGGCGACGAGATCGCCGCATACTTCCACTTCCGCCGGTCGAAGAAATCCTCCAGCCAGCCCAGTACCCGGATCATCGCCACACCCACGATCCCCATCAACACGCCCAGAATCGCGAACAGCCACAGCTCCCTCATGCCCGTCATTCTGAATGCCGGGGTTGGAAACAGCGGCGCCCAGCCCACGAAGTGAACGCGTACCCCCGTCGCCACCGCGGAAGCCAGCGCCACCGGAATAAAGGATCGCGCTCGCAGCTCGAACAGCAGCAGCTCCACCGCCACCAGAATCCCGGCCAGCGGAGCCGTGAAGGTGGCCGCCATGCCCGCCGCCGCGCCCGCCGCCAGCAGCACCCGCCGGTAATACGGTGACAGTCCCACCCTCTGCCCGAACAGCGAGCCGATGGCCGCTCCCGTCTGGATGATCGGTCCTTCGGCACCGAATGGGCCGCCCGTGCCGATCGCAAAAGCCGTCGCCAGAGGTTTCAGAACCGCCACCCGCAGCCGCATTCGGCTGTGGCCGAACAGCACCGACTCCATGGCCTCGGGAATGCCATGCCCCTTCAGCGTCGGCTCCCAGAAGTAGATCATCGTGCCGACCACCAGGCCGCCGATGGGCGGAATCAGAATTTCCCAAAGTCCCAGATGGTTATGCGCCGGATCGGCGATCGCGAACGAGAATCGACCGTAGAAGAAGATATTGGTGAAGAGATAGATCAGTTCCAGCAGCCCCTGCGCCACCAGGCCGCCGGCCAGTCCCACCAGCAGCGCATACCCGCAGATCCGGACCACCTCCGGTTCCAGCGCTACCCCAAACTGTCCCTTCTTCTGCGATTGCGCCTGGGGACGTGTCGCGGCTTCGGGGATCGGAAATTCGGCCATCGTGAAACTCCGTACTTGCCTTGCACGTGCTTCGGGGCCTGGGTTCTCACACCGCCACGGATTTCTTCAGCCTCATCGCGGCCGGCTGCTCGCGCCGCATCTTCAGCGCATTGAGGATGTCCCCCTTCGTCACAATGCCCTGCATCTGCCCCTCGTGGCAGACCACCAGAAGCATGGGCTGCGGGTGCTCGCCCAGCAGCAGACGCAGCGCCTCGGTCAGATCGCACTCCGGCGGCACCTGCGCCATGCGGCTGTCGATCAGCTCCTGGACCTCGGTCGTCGCCCACTTCGCCGGCGACAAGTGCAGCACATCCCACAGCGTCACCACTCCCAGCCACCGCGGTCCATCGAAAACCGGAAAGGCCTCGTGATGCGCGTGCGGCGTCAACCCCTGCACAAACTCCGCTATCGTCATCGATCCCTGCGCGGCGATCAGCTGCGTCCGCATCACCGCGCTCACCGGCGTATCCGCCAGCTCCTGCAGCCTCACGCTCTCGTCCAGCCGCTGGTCGCCCGATGCCGAAGCATCTCCTGAGACCGCGTAGGCCACCGCCGCGCCAATCAGCGCCGGAATGATAAATGCGTGCGCGCCCGTCGCCTCGGCAACAAACACCGCCGCGGCCAGCGGCGTCTTGTATCCCGCCGAAATAAAGGCTGCCATGCCCACCGCCGCGTACAGACCGGCATTTGGAGCATGCACGATCGATTGCGCGAACGCCGTCCCCAGCGCTCCTCCGGTGAGGAACAGCGGCACGAACATCGCGCTCACGCCGCCCACGCCCAGCGTGAAGATGGTCGCCAGCAGCTTCAGTCCCCCGAAGGCCAGCAGTTCACCTGTTCCGTGATGCCCCGCCAGAATCATGTCCACCGCTTCGTAGTTCGGTCCCAGCGGCGTCAGAGGCCCGTTGTAGGAATGGAGGAATACCACCCCGCATACGCCGGTCAGCAGCCCGCCCAGCCCCAGCTTGATCCAGTGCGGCGCGCTCCATCCCGCAAAGAACCGGCGCACTCGCCGGAAGGTGAGCACAAAAGCCATCGCAATCAGCCCCAGCAGCACGCCCTCCAGCGCGCTCCAGTAGAGGTCCCGCCGCGTGTACCCGGTCGCGTGGATGAAGTTAAACAGCGGCTGCGCTCCCAGGAACGACGTTAGCGTCACATACGACACCACCGAGGCAATCAGCGACGGCACAAGCGCCTCGTGCGCCAGATCGTCGCGATACGGCATCTCCAGAGCAAACACAATGCCTGTCAGCGGCGCATGGAACACCGCCGACATTCCCGCCGCAGCCCCCGAAAT
>DAHVZZ010000059.1:0-3308 GCA_027323785.1 Acidobacterium sp.
GCGAAGCTGCTGTATGCCTTCGCTGAGGCAACTGTGCCCAAGCTGCTGGTGATTACGCGCAAGGCTTACGGGGGGGCATACTGCGTGATGAGCTCGAAGCACATCCGCACAGACGTGAATCTCGCCTGGCCGACCGCGGAGATTGCGGTGATGGGGCCGGAGGGTGCGGTGAATATCGTTTACGGGCGCGAGTTGCAGCAGGCGGTGCGGCAGACCGAAGCAGCGGAGGGTCCACTGAGCGAGGAGCGGAAGGCCGAGGTGCTGGCCGAGGCACGCGCGGTGAGGGTGCATGAGTTCAGGGAGCAGTTTGCCAATCCGTACATTGCGGCGGAGCGCGGGTACGTGGATGCGGTGATTCTGCCGCACGAGACCCGGCGGCGGTTGATTACGGCACTGGAGATGCTCGATGGGAAGCGAGACCGGAATCCTCCGAAGAAGCACGGCAACATTCCTCTTTGAGTGGTGGCGCAGTGCGATGGCACGCCAGAGCTGACCGCAGAGACCGGAAGATTTTGCGGTGAACGCCGGAGAATCGACGAATGGACGAGGGATTCTTTGGGATCAGGGATTTTCGATCAATAGACCCTGCGATGGAATATCTCGTCCTTCTCCTTGCACGGGGCGCAGCGGCAGCCCACCGCGCAGCCGATGAGAAGAGCGATACCCAGCGTGATCAGGACGGCCGGCAAATAACTGCTCAGCGTCGAGAGATGCGCCAGGAGATCCTGCATGTGCATCAAGCCCATCGTTCTAACTCCAGCTAATATGAACCCTGAATTTTCATTCAGGTTTCCTTCATCCGGAAGAGCATTTCAATCATCGCAAATTTTCGACGCGTTGTGTATTATTTTTGTCCGCACGGCGAAAAAACTGAATCCAATGGCAAGGACCGGAAATGACGACGGTAAAGCGTTCAAAATGAGTCGTTTGTCTGGATTCAAGGTTACTGGATGTGAAATTGGATTCAGCGGGATAGAAGGCGCATGAGGCCGCCTGCGGGCAGTTCCGGGGCTAAGAAGGTGTGCGGATCGCCGAGGGAGTGGGAGAGAGCCTCCGCGGCGAGGTAGCCGCTGCGAACGGCACCCTCCATCGTGGCGGGCCACCCCGTCGAGGTCCAGTCGCCGGCCAGAAAGATGCCGGGCCAGGGGCTGGCATTGCGCGGCCGGATGCGATCGAGCTGGGGGCGGATGGAGTAGGTGGCGCGCACCTCTTTGACGACAGCGGCCTTGGTGAGACTGGCATTGGCCACAGCGGGGAAGAACTGGGCCAGCTCCCTGAGGGCCAGATCGACGATCTCCTGACGACTCATGGGCACGAGCGAGCGCGAGGCGCTCACCACCAGTTCCAGATAGCTGCCCTGCCGATCGCGATGGGTGGGCTGAAGGCGCGATTTATTGAACATCCACTGGATCGTGGTGTCGAGCAGGACGGCATGGTCCAGCTCGGTGATTTGGCGGTCGAACCACAGGTGGATGCCGGTGATTGGGGAATGCTCGAACTGGGCTAGATGGGTCGCGAGTTCCTCGCTGGCGGCGTTTTGCGGGAGAAGCGGCATGAGCCCGACCATGGCTTCAAAGGAGACAGCCAGAACCAGGGCATCCGAAGCAAAGGTGCGGCCGCCGCCGGAGACAAACCAGCCATGCTGCGAGGGGGTGATGGCTTCAGCGGCGGTGCGGAGGTGGACTTCTCCGCCACGGGCGCGAAGATAGCCGGCGGCACGGCCGTAAAGCTCGCTGAGTGGAATAGCGGGGATGCCCATGCGTCCCGCGGCGGGCGACAGCAGGAAGGATTCGCGGAAGACCTTGGCGGCGTAATGGACGGAGAGGCGGTCGATGTCCTCGTTGAGGGCGCTGACCAGGACTGGTTTCCAGAAGCGCTCGATGGCACGCGTTGTTTGTCCATGACGGCGGAGCCAGTGGCCGAAGTCCTGCCTGCCGTCGGGGGGCAGACCGCGCAGGAACCAGGAGAGACCATGGGCGATGGCCAGCTTATCGGCGATGGAGAAAGCGGGCGCACGGAGGAAGGCCAGGGAAGAATGGAGTGGGGCCGGCAGACGGCCAGGGCGGATGACGCTACGCTCGCCGCCGGGGGTGATGAAGGTGAATTCGTCGTACCAGCGGATGGCGTCAAGGACGTTCAGGCGGCGATAGAGATCGATGAGGCTGGTGCAGCGGCCGATGAGGACATGCTGGCAGTTGTCGATGACCTCGCTGGTTCCTGGATGCTCGTAGGACGAAGCGCGACCGCCGAGATAGGGACGGCGTTCGAGGAGTTGCACGCGGTAGCCGCTGTCGGCCAGCGCGCAGGCGGCGGAGATTCCGGCAAGGCCGCCCCCGATAACTGTAACTGTGCGTGAAGAGCTCTGCGGCATGGGAGTCAGCGTTGCCCCAGCAGGCGACTGGCGAAGACCTGTGCGAGGCCACGGAGCAGGATGGCGATGCGGGCGCGAACGGGAACGGTCACTCTCTCGGAGAAGACGTCGTATCCCTGAGCCGCAATGCGGCGCAACAGGTCGTGATAGATGGTGACCAGCACCCACAGCGCGGGGCGGGCGTCGGCGGCAATGAGCGGCAGCAATTGCCAGCCCGACTGGTAGTACGCTTCCGCACGCTGGCCAATGCTTTCGAGCAACTCACGCTGGCCGAGAGTGAGCTGGCTGCCGTTGTGGAGCGCCGCCAGGTCCTCGATGCGGACACGATGGCGGTCCAGTTCGTCGATGGGCAGATAGATGCGGCCGCGGCCGGCGTCCTCGCGGACGTCGCGCAGGATGTTGGTGAGCTGGAAGGCGATGCCGGTTTCCTCGGCGAGTTTTTCAGCGCTGGGATCGCTGTAGCCGAAGATGCGGATGCAGACCAGTCCGACGACCGAGGCGACATAGTAGCAATATTGGCGCAGGTCTTCGAAGGTGGCGTAGGTATCCCAGGCGATGGGGGTCTGGGCCTCGTCGAAGGCGGCCTGGGGCGGCGTGACCGCGTCCAGGTCCATGGCGGTGCCATGCACAAGCTGATCGAGCAGTTCGAGGGGGATGTGAAAGCGGAGCCTGGCGTCGGCCAGGGCAAGGAAGACGGGGTCCGCGGTGGGTTCTCCGGCAGCGGCCTGATGCCATGCGCCCAGCCACGTATCCAGTTCGGCGCGGCGCTCATCGCGGGAGCGGCTTTCGTCGTCGGAGATGTCGTCGGCATGGCGCATGAAGGCGTAGACGGCGCAGATGGCGTGTCGTTTGGGGCGAGGCAAGGCGAGAAATGCGTAATAGAAATTCTTTGCCTCGCGCCGGGCAATCTGGGTGCAGACGCGGTAAGCGGCTTCGA